>JAGBRZ010000208.1 GCA_017632155.1 Clostridia bacterium | reverse complement strand
TCAAGAAAGGCGCCAAAATAGGCACCAACCCTAAAAATTAGGCGCATTTTAGGAAATCCGCAAACCCTTTGAATTTCGGTCGGCTCTGCCGTCCGATGTAAAACGGACCGGCGCAATAGGCGCCAGTCCTTTCTCCTGCTTTCAAATCGACCCTGCTTTTCCACCCCATACTTTACTAAATCTTACCCCTGTTACAACACCATACCCTCATCAATATCTTCCTCCACAGATTTTTTGCTTACCCACGCATTGAACTCCTCCTCCGATACATAGCCCGCTAGCATAAACGAAAAATCTCTGATGCGCTCGGCGGGACATCCGCTGACTTCAATTTGAATTCCGTAATCACCTTCAAAGATTCGTTCCACCTTTGCCGAAAGTACATCCGCCCAATCCTGCATCCCTCTCTCGGTCAGCGTATTCTGATTGAGCTCAACAATGGTAGCAACTTCATGTTCTTCATCCATATCTACCAGATGGACATCCTCTAAATTGCATCCCATCAGAGAAAAGACCGTGGTAATTTTTTCACCGAGATCAACGTCTTTGGAAACGTTGTTGAGATATTCCGTAATCTCAAAGCAATCCTCTGTTGCGATAATCTCCCCGATCTCTTCTTGTTTTTCAAGCTCCTCGAGTAGCATTGTTCCGATCCCGTTATTCGGGGTAACGGTAAGATCGAAATGTTCCTTAATATCGTCAAATCCGATCACCCAAGAACCGTTTCCTGCGTCTCCGAAGCGCCCTTGAATCATAGTTTTCGCGACTTCTTGAATTTTATCGTGCAAGAGTTTCTTTGCTTGGGGAAGATAGGACGTATATCTTCCGTAATACGACCCCTCACTGTTGACAAGGATTCCGTCTTCGCCTTCCTCGTCGAGTACGAGCATTGAGTGTGTCACGTCATTGAAATCGACATGCATCTCATCGGCGAATGGCATGATAAAATCATAGTCATTTAACATGTTCTTTTGAAATCCTACAAACTGACTATGTGGTAATACTGCGACCGCGATAACATCGAAATCATCCACCTCCATCACAGGATCCTTGCGGTTAAATTTGATTTTTCCTTTCATGATGAACCTCCATATAAATTTTCAAACTGTTCTCTGTCCGACTCCGAAAAGGTAACACCGAACGCAGAAGAAATGGAAGACAGCAAATCTGTTTCTCCGTCCTGTGCGATAAAACACTCTGCATACTTCTGATAAAAGCCTTCTTCTTTCTCCTTCCCTGTCAGACTCGAAATATAGATTGCTTTTGCCTTTGATATATCTGCTTGAGAAAGTCCGTTTTCTTCAAAGACTCTCTCGATCTCCGCAAGCTGATACTCGTGTGTCTCTATTTGTTCGCGGTATTCAGTGGGGATTTGATCGTAAACAGCATCATAGTCAATCAAACTTTCTGCTCCCCCTCCCGCCATCCAACCGAATAATCCATAGACAGCAATAAGCGGAAGAAGAATAATAAAAAGGGCTATGCCAATGACATAGCCCAAAAATTTTCTGCCTTTTTTATTGCCAAGAAGGATTTGTAGAACCTTTTTAGCAACCTTGGCTACCGCTGCCCAAAATGCGATAATCACCTTCCTTCATAATTTTTATTTCAGTATCACTTGGATTTGAATATAATTCTACTTTCTTCATTTACACAAACAATAACTTTGCTTGATTTCCCGCTATATAATGTAAAAACAACTATACCAACAGTACAACTGCTAAATTTCTCTCCAGAAGAACCATTCGCTATTTTTTTAATTTGAATTTTTTCATATCAAGTATTTGGATTAACTTTTTATCGTTAGTAGTCCGTTTAGAATATTGCCTTTGGGTTTCGTTTTAACTTTTTTAAAATCACAAAAGGCCGTGACAATTGTATCACGGCCTTTTACTAGATAATCGCAGCTTTACGAATAACCTTTGAAAATTCCAACGCATCTAAAGATTTATCCGATCTTTGATAATATAGGTAAAAGAATGTTTTTTTATCTTCTTTCAAGTCAAATGGAACTGCCGAAACTTCATTCATTCGCCATATTTTATTTGAATCATGATTAAATCGAATAGGTAACTCCTGGAACCCTTGCTTATATAATCCACTCTTAAACTGCTCTTGTGTCACAATAACCAAATCAAATGGAATATTACTGTTTTGTAGATAGTCTTTTATTTGACGCAAAATCTCAAGCTCAATATTCAATGTATCTAAATTTGATTTTATTGTTGCCTTTTTGGAACTTGGTGGAAGAGAAATATACTGGCTTTTTAGGCGTTCTAAATCACTGTTTAAACGATCATAAAAAACATCGTTTAAACTGTACACCTCGTATTTGCCTTCCAACAACATTTTTTCCCATTTCATCAAAATTTTTATAAATGGATCATTACACTTAAAATCAAATAACGAGGAGAATTCTGCTTCAGATTTCCAAATAGGATGTCTTCTCAATCTTCTATCGCAATATTCTCTAACTGCATGACTTTGTTCGAAATTTTGTTTTGCCAAAAACAAAATTTCAGAATCCGATAACAGTCTAATTGTTCCTACATCCTTTAATTGCTCTCCTTCTGACGTAATAGAATTATATGAAAACAATTTAGAATTTCCTTCATTGTAAGAAGAATTCAATTCACGTATAATTGTCTGCAACAAATATCCTTCATATTGTATGATTGGATGTGATTGTACCCAACGGCGTTCCATATCATGAGCCGTTAAAACATTTTCCAAAACACTAAGCGAACTTTTTTCATAACCAACCGAATGCTCACCATCATTGATAAAAACGCCATCAAGAAGTCTTTTGTAGTCTATAGATATCGATGAATATCCAGACATATAACTATCACGAATTAGATAATCCAACTTATCAACATCAATGATATTAGAATTAAGAAGCTCCACACACGCTTTATATATTGGTAATCTTCGCTTTTCCGGTTTAGTAGCGTACTGAATATTTTTGTATTTTAGCCCTATGATACATCTTGCAAAAAAAGAATGATCAGGAATATGAGACCCAAATTTTTTAATGGCTAAAAGAGCACTCATTATTTCATGCTGCTTACCAACAATAGATTTTTCATTTTTTACATCTATTTTGTAAGCTTTGTTAGAAATGCTATCTGTCAAACATTTACTGATTTTAGGAGCATCATAAAATCTCTCTCCAGTATGTGAAAAGGGAGAATGTCCCAAATCATGACATAAGCATGCCATAATAAATGTACGTTTTGTGTCATCTATATCTTTCTTTGTTAATGAGGTTGTTTTATCTGGACTATTTTTAATCAAAGAATCAAATGCTATATTGCCTAACCAAAACACACCAAGAGAATGTGTAAATCTATTATGTAGCGCAGAAGGATAAATAGAAGTATAGCTTGTCTGAATGATATTTCTCAGTCGCTGAAATTCGACAGAGTCGATAATAGGTAAAAAATCATCTTCAACAATTATATAGTCATAAATAGGATCACGTATTTTCTTGGACATACCCCATACTCCTAGGCAGCGTTAATTACTTTCAATGTACTTTCATCTAATAACGCCAATAATATATCAACAGAAATATACGACAAAATGTGATTTCTAATATCATCAATAGAAACCCCGGATTTGATCTTTATATAATTCTCTTCAAACACAAAATAATCAGAATAATCTTGTAAAAACTCTCTAGTATATTGATTAGAATATAAAAGTATAGCTTGTGTACCTGTTATTTTATTTAAAATCTTCTCAACTTTAATTCCATAGTTTTGAACATCGTCTAGCGAAATTCTGTCAATTTTTTTGTTTTCATACAGTTCCACCAGTGCATTCGCAACTAAATATTCCATTTTTATAAAAGTACACATGCCTTTTGTTTTGTACAGTTTAGATACCGTACAACCTTTCCTTTTATTTTCTTGGTATACATTATACACCTTTTTTTGCATTTTTTCAATACCTCTTTGATATTTTTTTGTAAATATTTATGTGTAATATAAATTGAAATATTCTAAAAAATCACAAAGATCATATCGCTATTTCCACTTTTTCTTCTATATTTTTGAGCATGTAATCCATAATCGAAAACGGGCTATGCCAATGACATAGCCCAAAAATTTTCTGCCTTTTTTATCGCCAAGAAGGATTTGTAAAACCTTTTTAGCACTCTTGGCTACCGCTGCCCAAAATGCGATAATCACCTTCCTTCATGAAAGAGTTTACTACTCACATAGATAAAAATCATTTAAACTTCGTAAATCTTCATCATCTGCCTCCTACATTTCCAAAGAGCTTTGCCTTGTATTCGGGGGCAGTGACCTGAAGCAAATATCTTTCATTACCGCACCTAAAAAGGCATGTACCACGTTCCGGGTACTTGATGAGTTCGTACTCAGCGTCTTCGAGCTGAAGCATATCCTTGAATTCACGGGGATTGATATTTCCCGCATTAAACAGGAACTGATGTGTCGGGATCGAAAACAGAGGTTTGGTCATTTCCTTGACATCGGGCAACAAAAAGTCCTCGATATTCTGACTCGCGAGAATCATCGAGGAGTCTTTCTTTCGCACTCTCTTAGAGGCGTTTCGAATATATTCAATTGCCGTCATATTGGTGAGGAAAAGATAAAGCTCATCAATCGATGCTGCCGTGTGTCCTTTGGTGAGGAGCTTGTGGTTCATATAGGACAGAATGTTAAAGAGCATCGCATCCTTGAGTTTTTTATTGGCATCCATAAGTCCTTTGACTCCGAAGACGAGGAATCTGTCATCGGTAATATTCGTATGACCATTAAAAAACTTACTTTCCGCACCGATGCACATCGAATTCAGTCCGAGGCAAAGTTCACGGAGAAGATCCTCGGTAAAGAGAGATTTCGAAGCCTTTTTGTATTTATGATACTCTTCCTCTACGAGAGCATACAGATCAGCCATTGTCGGATAATCGGTAGTCTTGAGCTTGGTGAAATCCGTGTTGTCTGTGATGCCAAATTTTGCGTACAAGCGTGCCAAGAGGATTTCGAGGGCATCCGTCTGCGCGTCATCAAAATCCTTGTACGTGCGGAAAAAGTCCTTCAAAAACGAGATGTGCTGAGAGAGCCGAGTTGCCTTTCTGAAGGCTTCGGGAGCATCCGACTCCACCTCCCAATTCATATCTGACCACTCCTTCGGTTCGAGTGGATTGATGATATACCGTCCCGACATAAGGTCGATATAACATCCGCCAAGGTTGTTGCACAAATCTTCATACTCTTGTTCGGGATCAAGGCAGATAACCGACTTACCGCTCATTCGAATATTGGTCAATAAGAGTTTGAGAAGATAAGACTTTCCCTGACCGGAATTTCCGAGAATCAGAATATTCGAATTGGTTTTGTCATCGGATCTTCTGTCGGGATCGAATATAATATTCGTACCGAACTTGTCCTTACCGATGAGAAAACCGTTGGGATCGGTTTTGCCCGAATAGTTGAAGGGATAAAAATTAGCGACTGACGAGGCGGGAAGCACTCTTTCAAACTGCGTTCCAAAGACGTTATATCCGCAGGGCATACTGCAAATAAAGCCTTCTTTTTGGCGCAACGTAAGCCTATCTACCGAGATCTTTTGCCTTGTCAATTCCATCATTACGTCGGATTGCAATTCATTGAGTTTTTCTCGGCTGTTGGCGCAGAGTTCAAGAAATACTGCACAGTGAAGCAACGGCTCGTGATGCTTGCGCAGATCGCTCAAAAGCGATATCACATCGCCAAGATTGCCTTGACCTTCCACGATCTCCTCAATATCGTTGGAATTGGCAAGGAGCGTGTTTTTTCGGCTGGCATTCTGCAAAATCTTACTCTGTTCGCTTGCATCAACGTATCGGGTATAGATATGAAGCGTAACGGCTTCCTTGTCGCCGAAGCGCGATAGAATTGCCTGTTCATCGGTGGACGGAGGATACTCTTTCATAGCAAAGGTACAGCGATAAGTATCTCCGCAAATATAATGATCTGCATAAAATTTTATGGTAGTAGGAACGATACGATCAAAGAAATCCTTAATATAAGCTTCGCTTTGAATCGCATGCTCCGGAAGTAATTGTTTGCGTGACATTCGTTTCTCCTTTCTTTCCTTAATCGGGAATGATCCACTTTTTGATCAACTGAGCGCCATCTACATCGTCCAAGGTATATTCGCATATATGACCGAAATACCGAGAAAGAAAACGTTTAATATCGTCCTTCGTTGCTCTTTTGCAATCGAAGCCTTGATCGTTGATCTTTTTTTCCAAACGATTCAATACCGCAAGCGTCTGCTCATTGCTCGTATGAGGAACTCGGTAACAGAACATAAACTCACGGGCGGTAGACATCTGAAGCTGAATATCGTCAAGATATTTCATATCTTTTCGAAGCAGAAGCTGAATCTTCAAATTTTGTTCCTTCTCTGCTTTTTTTGCAAGGGAAAGCTTATTGTGTTCAAAATTTTCTCTTGCATCGGCACAGATAATTTCAATATCAGGTTGAACGCTCAAAAGCTGCATCAAGCGCTGAATCTTCAGCTCGATATTCGTCTCGGAAAGAACCGATATGTTTGTGGGTTGCACAAGAAAATACACCAGTTCTCCGTGAGAGATTGTCTGCAACCCGTTTCTTGAAAAATGACTCATACCGACAAGCTCGGCGGTCGATTGATTCTTTTTAGTCATTTTTTCTCTCCTTCCATTCAAAATATTGCTGTGTTCCCACAAAATAACGCCACGCCGTTTTGATAAAATCAAAGATCGAAGAATCATCAAACCGCATGGTCAAGAATGCAAACACAACTGTGACCGCGGCAGGGAGAACAAAATCGATCTTTACCCAAGAGACTACGGAAATGGCGAGCGCGACTCCGAGAATAATCAGATTCTTCAGTGTCCAAAACCATAGCTTCACCTTGGTTCGCATATTGTGGGGATAAATATATTGTCTTTTCATAAGAACTCCTTATTTCTTCGCAATCATTCGTCCGAGATTGATTGCCGTCGTTGTGGTATGTACCGCACTCATTGCGTTGAATCTCATGCTCGTATCCAGTCCGTACTGCTGAGCAATACGAGGAACCTCATTTGCCGCAAGCATTACACCAAGACCGATCAATGGATGGGTATGAATCGTAATCAAGCCCATAAATAGCAGCGTTGTCTGCATAAACGTCGTAAAACAGATTGCTATAATCTGTTTACACCAGCCCGTAAATCCTTCAGTATATCCTCTCGGTAAGTTGAACATATGCAAGCTACCGACGGCAATTTGTGTGAGCAATATTCCTCCTCGTTTGATATTTGAGAAGAAGCACTTAATCACACAATATCCAAGGCAGATGAGAAACAGCAGACTCAGCAGCGGGTTGGTAAAAAAATTACCGTTAGGCAGAAGAAGCAACATTACATTTTCTGTAGCTTCTTCCAAACTGAGATTCATACCAACCACCGAATAAGCGAGATCATTTGCAAAGGTATTTTGAAGGTTTATGCAAAACTTAAATAGCTGCACGGGAACGATTGTAAACAGATTCACCGCTAACAATCCCCAGATAAACGGTAAGACCTGCCGTTTAATATTCATTCGCCCCATCGTCTGATACTCAATCGCAATATCAAAAATAGCAACCACCATCCCTGCGATAAATAATCCCCAGCCAAACAGAGAAAAGAACTTCAGAGCGGCTTCGACCCAAGAAAGTTCAAACAGATCTGCCCCGATTCCCGACATCATGCTGAAGAATTCAGCCAAGCCTCCATAGAGCATGGTATAACACCATTCCAAAAAATTCCCCCATATACTTGAGGAAATACTTTCCCAAGCCGAAGCCAACGCAGAACTGATTGCGTTCCCTACGCCTGATACTAAATCACCAATCCAATCAAACATTGTTTCACTCCTTCCTGATTGGTAAAGGCTCGCTCGAATGAGCGAGCCTTTCTTTTCTTACATGCCGAGAATATTCCAAATGTACAGCGGACAGGTAAGAGAGAAAATGAGTGTTGCCAAAAGGATCGCGGGAGGTGCCCACTCAAACTGACCGTGTTTGCGGTAATCCATATAAGCCGTCGCAATCTTTACAAAAAGCAACACCGCAAGGATCAGATCAATGACAGGAAACACCACCTTGTTCACCACGTCTTTGATCTGTCCTTTGGCTTCATTCCATGTATCCTCAATTGCGCCCGCAACATCACCGTTTTCAGCGGCAAACACAGTAACCGAAAAGAGCGAGAGCAGAAGAAGAGATAACATAAAAATTAATAAAACTTTCTTCCATTTCATATTTCCGAATCCTTTCTGATTTGTTTTTTAGTTCACAAATCCGTACTATTTTAAGTTCTTATTTTCCCGATTCGCAAGATCAAATGCCAATATAATAATCGTCAAAGATCGTTCCGTCAACGACAATTATTTCGGAATTTCGAACGGACATGACAAGACCTGCCGGTGTCCATACATCGGTCACCGTAACCGAAACACGATATTGACCGTCCTCCATCCATACGGGAATATAGTGAAGTCGTTCATTGCCATCTGCACTAATGTTTTCCTCGAATCTCCAAACACCGCCAACCGACTCCAAGGATCGAAATTCTTCGGGATCGGTAGAATAGCAATATTCGGGAAATGTAGCGTATACCGTCTGAATTCCCGTATAATCCGAAGATGAAGGCATTTGGCTGCCCGACAACGACGTAATGGTGGGGGCGTATGTCAGTGTAATTCCATAGCCCGATTTCATCGTCCAACTTCCGTTTTCATAAATTGCTGTTTCACACGTACTTCCGGGTTGGACGGATGGGGTGTCACCTGAGATCTTGATTCCGTACTGAACCTTCACAAACTCACCGTTTGTATATTCCCACAGACTCCAAGAGGCACTTCCGTTTTTGATAGAAGGCGCTGTTGCTTGATAGTAATCGCCGGGAGCTTTTGCTTCATAACTTGGATTGGAGGTTTGAGAATATCCCCGATCCGCAATTACTGTTGTAAGCGTTACTACATTATCCAAAAGATTACCTTCCTTTAGCCTTCCATCCAGATTGATACTGCATTGACAAACCACGTTTTTCCCTGCAAAATCTTCGGGAACCGTCCAGCGGAAAAAGATCAAATTACTTTCACTTGCAGGAATAACAATATCATACCAAACTTGATTGGTCAGCAGGACTTTTTCGTTGCCGTCATAATAGTACACAATAAACTCTGCCGAGGCGTTGACATCGGGAAGAACCATTCTTTCGCTATGGTTATATACGATAAAGCTCGTCATCACATCCGTGCCTTCCTTATAGCGCGCACTACCCGTCAGCGCTTGAATTTCAAATCCGTAAGAATCACTGATAATATTAATCTCTGTTTTAACGCTATTGTTGTTAGGATTTGTCTCTGCACTCTTCTTGTTCCAATTGATCCTTATTTCAATCGTATGGCTTCCGGTTGACGATCCCACGTTCAAATTAAAGTTAATATAGATAATCTGAAACGGGGCGAAATCGATATATTGGGTAGAAAGGAGCTTCCCATCATAGTAAAGTTCTACCGGAACATCATCGTAGGAATCGTTCTTGTCCCAGCTATCTGTTCTTACCCGAATAGGAATCGTCGTATTGGGAAAGAGCTCATCGGGCAATGTCACCGTCAAATCCGAAATCGAAAACTCATAATCGTATTTCTCCCATACCGCATAAAGCGTTGGGGTTACTCCCATGGTGTATATCCCTCCAGGTTGATAGCTCGCTGCCGTCGCTGAACTGCTCGTACTCCATCCTTTGAAAATATATCCGTCTCTGGTAGGTACAGTTGTTCCTATGGTTACGGTGTACCCATAATACTGGGTCTGTGAAGAAGGAACACTTCCCGTCCCGCCATTAGCGCTAAAGGATACGGTATACTTGTTCCTCAAATATTCGAAATCACACACCATCGTCCGATTGTCGCAATAGGAATAATGTCCGTCTTCATTTTCGTTAAACTCATTGTAAAACGCACCCGTATCACAAGTCGCGCCTACCACGCGCCATGTCATACTCGAAATGGGTGACTCAATGTTTTTGTAATCATCCACCCATTTGTAGGAGAAATTTCCTGCGACGTACTGTTCCCATCCGCTTCGAATGGTAAACCCTGTATATGCCCCTCCCATAGAAACGTATCTTCCTGTGTTTGTCGTAATGTTTCGGGAGTAGGTAACGGGATATGACGCATAGGAAAGATTTGCACCGTATGGTTCTTGCTTTTTATGCTGTTCGGTGAGAGTAAGATCGTTAAACTTGTCCATATACACAGTGACGGTAAGCTTTTCTTTACTCATTGCGGTACGAAAATAGTACTTAATATAGATCTCTCCGTAAATTTGCAATCCTTGGCTGTTTCCAAGCTTACACGTTTCCCACAGTCCTTGATCACTCGAAAAAGAGGTCAGTCGGTAACCGTAAATTCTTACGATCGCCAACGTATCTTCGCTCTTTTTGGTTCGAAGATTTACGACTTTGATCAGTGTTCCGGTATCTCTGTCATAACAATTGACCGTAATTGTTCGGTCACAGTCCGATGAACTATACAAATATCTCGTGGAAGATGTTCGATTTGGTTCATACGGAGTCGATTCTGCACTGGCGGATACTGTGAGAATTGAAAACAGAAAGATTGCAAAACACATCGTCAAAAGGAACTTCAATTTCTTTTTCATTCGATCGCCTCCGCGCTATATATGTAGCCAAAATCCTTGTCCATGCCAAATCCAAATACACCTTGAACTTGATCGGCAAACTCGTTTCGGTCGATTCCGCTCGCGGGGATACAGTCGCTGATCTTTGGGCAAAGCTCGTCTATCGCCATCGTTCCGATCTCCTCTCGGAAATCAAAATAGAACCTCTGAATTTGAGCAATTGCCAACGCGGAATAGTTCCTGTCTGCAAATTCATTGATCAATAGAAGCATCGTGTCAAGGATCAGATTCACTTCATCTTCTCTGCCCGCATCTTCCATTGATTGGAGCTTTGCCACGACATCCATATCAAGGTAGATTTCATTTCCTTCATCGAGGTCGGGAATGGAGGTGTGCCCTTCTTCGGGAGAAATTAGTTCCGGAGGATTGGTTTCCGTAAGCTTTCCCTCGTGGTCTGTATCGTTGATTGTTTCATTTGGCTCTTCATCGTTCTTGGAATTTGTCTCTTCCGTTATCCCTTGATTCCAAGGAACAAGGGTTAGGACAAGTCCTGCCACCATCGCCAACAACAGAACGATACAGATGATAGATATCATTCTTCGTTTATTCATTGATTTCTGCCTCCTTTGTTTCATATTCAATTGTGATGTCTTCTACTGTCGGATCTTTTGGAATTGGCTTATAATCACCGATATCGAATTCAACCTCTGCTTTTTCGTTTACTTCCTCTTGCTCTGAAGAATCTTCCGAAGAAATCGGAGGAACCTTACTCTCTGTTTGAGACACAGTATCTGGAGGAGTAATCTCTTCTACAAGGGGGATATCACTATTCCCCGACTCCAAACCTTCCTTCTGTTGAATGTTGTCGTAAATAAGGAGAGCGATGATCGCAAGAATCGTAATCAAAATCATAACTACATTCACAATCATTTTTTTGTTTTTCATTGTTCCTCCTTATCTCATTTTGTAATAGCTTGTAACGATGATGGGAATTTCCAAATTCGAATAAGTTTTCCCATTCCAAACAACAGGATATCTTGCGGTATATTTGACTGAAACACCAAATCCGTCTCCCCGCAATACCGTTACTGTCGGTCGGGTCATCGAACAATTTCCGTTCTCATATTGATAAACCGTAACCGACTCATCGGGAAACCCCAAAGTAACGTAGGTATTGGCTTCAAATTTTTTCCAATCAATATAGTTTTCCTTGGTTGCTCCTTGCTTGAGCGCATCATACGCTTCTGTAGAATACTCCGCAAGATAGCTGTCCAATTTTGCTTGCACGTCCTTCTTCTGAATTCGGACTTGTGCCATTAAGCTCATGTAAAGGACAATCACCGAAATCAGCAAACTAATAGCGATCGTCAGCACGCAAAGGTAAATGTAAGAATTTCCTTTTTTGTTTTTCAAGACATTCATGCATGGACCTCACTTCCAATACACACGGGAAATTCCCGAAGCACTTGCGTTAATCGTAACCGCGTGATCTGCCTCACCAAATCCCATAAATCCGATATCATAGGAAACTGTACAGACGATCTTATCTCCAAGCTGAACTTTTCCCGTGCTGTCAAACAGCACACTGTTTGAAAAGGAGTAGAAGAAATCTATTCCCATTTTATCCCGAAGATCCTGCGCATAGGACGAAATATCCGTTGTACCCTGTTGAGAAGCATAGTCTACCATTTGATCGGCAACCGTCTTTATATTCTGATTGAGAGCGACAAGAGATACCATATTCACAGCAAAAACCAAAACAAATGCTACGAGCATAATCGTGACAGCCACGTCGATATATCCTTCGGCTTTCTTTGATTTCAATACTTTTTTCATGTCATCAGACCTCCCAAAGACGAGATAAGAACTTCGCCGATGACCGCAACGTAGATCAGCATAAAACAGATGAGAAGTACCATTGAAAGTTTTCGGACTCTCTTGGGTGCTTTTTCGGCTTCAGTCTTGAGGTTCTGCCTTTGATAATCCGAAAATTTTAACACAAGAGATCCCCAATATACTGCCGTTTCATCTCCTCGGATTACGCTGATCAGTCCTCTTGTTACGTCCGACAGCATCGCTGAACCAACGCGGGATTCCAGTCTTGTGAGCGCAACTTCATAGTTACCCGAACGCATATCTGCAACGGTAATTTCAAGCTCTCGTTTCAGTTCGGGACCTGCACCATCCTTATACGCATCAAGAATTGAAAGAACATCTCTGCTGTGAATCAAGGTTTTTTCAATGGTCGCCACAAGACGCGGAAGCTCGTATTCGATTTTCTTTCGCTTATCCTTAATTCGGTTGGCAACCTTTTTAGAGTTATTGATATACAGAATCACCGCGCACAGTACAATGACTCCTGCAATCAGCTTACTGAAAAAGAACACCGGAATTGCAAAAATGCCAATAAACAACGATTTGACGATGTTATCTGCGACATACATTTCCGGTGTCATATTCATGTCTGCCGTTTTGAGATCGGCTTCCAGTTGCATTCTCTTATACTCATTCAATCGAAGCTTCCCCGATACCCAGTTGGCAAACTCTTTGAACCATATTTCAAGAGGACTGGTTTTTCGGTTCTGCCGCTTTCCGAGATTGTGAGTTGCTTTTGATACAGCGTAGGACGGTACTTTGAAACGATCCATCAAAATGAGGGCAAGTCCGACTGTGCCAACAATAGCTACGATGATTGAAATAATGATTCCTGTCATACATGCCTCACTTTCTGTACTCTATGGGTTTGGTAAACTTCGTCATAAAGATATAGGTAATGAGAATTGCCATACCACAAACCGCAAGGATAATTTTTCCCAAAGTTGTATACATTAGTGCCTCGTACCAATCCTGATTCAATACGTAGAGAAGCGGAATGTTACCGATTAGCATTCCCGCCATCACGTAATACTCAATTCTCGCAGCAGAAAGAACCGCCTTGATTTCGCCGTTCGCCAATCGAACGTCGGTCAACTTTGCGACGATAGGCATCAGCGTATCTTTCAACGTTCTGTCATCCTGACAAGCAATCAAGGTATCGCACCACTCGTGAAAGATATTGTTATTGATCTTTTCCTTAAGGTGCTTGATAGACTGCTTGATGTTGGCAGAAATCATCGTATTTTCCGCAATAAATCCTGCAAAGATATCCTTGATGGGCGGTTTCAGATAGTCAAGGTTTTCTCTGACTGCCGTGACGATATCATCGTTTCGCAAATACGATGTCGTAATAATTGACAGCGTTGTTTCAAGGTCTTCTTGAATGTGATCCTCATAATACTTAATCGTTCGCTTTGCATAGCCAAAAGGAATCAATGCAAAGGCAAGGGCAAATACGGGAATGAGAAATACGTTGTCAATCGCAACGGCTAACACGCATCCCACAATCATCAAGAGCAAAGAGGCGGCGCAAGAAATTGCAAATTGATTTCCCTTTCCTGTTGCTTCCAAAGCATCTCTGATTCGGTTGAGTTCAGCAGTTAATTTTCGGGATTTCTTTCGTCCTTTCGCAAGAAGAACCTTCTCGCGAAGAGATGGTTCGGGCGTAGAGATTCGCATAATATCGTTGGTAATGGAATCGGGTGTCAAATTCAAAAGAAGAGCAATGCCAATCACACCTACGATAAAGCAAATAAGATATACAAAGGTCATAGTTCACCTTCTTTCAAAAAATAAAAAGACGAGTTTGTTTCAACTCGTCTTTATCAATTTATATTGACTTTTGTCGCAAAAAGTGGTATAATGATGTTTGGATACAGCTGTATCCCAGAGGATAGCCATAAACGGTGGCGGTTGCTCCTATCATTTTTATGAAAGGAGCCGTATTTCTTTGCTCCTTTCAATATCTCATGAAAGGAGTGGTGCTTATGATTTTTAAAATATTGCACCGTGTTGTCTCAAATGGTAACTTTCGAAATGCTAATAGCATTTACCGGACTTATCGTATTGATTGCTTCCTTCTTCAAGAAGGATTAAGCTTGATAGCAAAAAGAAATAACCGCCTCACTACCACATAAGGCGGTTATTTCTTAACCTACTTCGATGGGAGGAACCGTCATCGGCTCTCCTCTGCTTTTTCATTATACTACTTTTTTTGCTATTTGTCAATAGTTTTTGCAAAATTCCGCGGGCTGATCACAGCACGCGTTTTTTGTTGTCTTTTTTCTGCCAACCGTATCTTGTCTCAAATATCTCTGCAACATATCCTGCGGTACTCCGCTACGGGTCAGAAGCATTTGCAAATGCTCGGAAGGTTCATTGACCTTCATGAATTCTCCCTCGATGAGATGCCTTCCGTTCTCATACTCATTCTTGGTAATATTGTAACGGTAAAGGCAACGGTATTCGGTTTTTCCTTCGGGAGTCACCGCACATTCCGAGATATCCATAATCTTTCTTGAATTATCTTCGCACTTGTGAGCAAATACCACAAGCGGAAACGCCTGACGAGACTGTGCCAAAGAAACTTCCATTCCAAGCTGAAAACGTCTCTGGCACAACAAGGAAATTCTTCCGTGTGCGGATTCTGCCGGACCTGAATGAACTGTTGTCACAACCGTATGTCCTGTCAGCGATGCTTCCACTGCCGAATTTGCCTCGGCATCTCGAATCTCTCCGACCACAACAATATCGGGATCAAATCGAAGGGCTGCGACAACAAGGTTTTCTTGAGTAATGTTGTAAGCCGCATTCTCACTTGGACGGGATAACGTATGAACCACATTATTCTGCACATCACCGAAACGATTACGCTTTACAAGGAAGAGTTCCCTTGCTCCCGATTCAATACTGTAGATACGTTTGTCATTGGGAATACTTGAAAGCAATGCATTCAAAAGCGTTGTTTTACCCGAAGAAGTTCTTCCGGCAACCACGAGCGATACTCCGTAACGAATACACATTTCAAGAAACGAGATCATTTCCTCGGTCGCCATATTACTCTTAATCAGACACTCTCTGTCAATTCTCTGCGGATGAAGCAAACGAATCGATACCGCAATACCGCATTCATCGTCCACAATGGGCGATTTCAATGCTGTAATACGGGTATTGTTCGGCAGATGTCCTTGCGCGATCGGCGTGGCATTGTCAATAATCATTCCGCTATGATGCAAAAGTCTCTTCACAATATCTATGGCGTGTTGAGGAGAATTGAAATGCTCTTCAAGCTTTTCCATGTGTCCGTCCGAATAAGTGAGTGTTACGTCATCCCATGAGTTCACGTTGATTTCGTCAAGGTCGGGAGAACCGAGAAACGGTGTGAGAATCGAATACTCGACCATTTCCGAATAAAGTCTTTGAATCAGCGCGTCATCGGTAAATCCATCCACAAGAAAACCTTGATCGAGAACATATTTCTCAATATAGCTTTTCAAATCCTCATGTTTGGTATCATCAGTAAGTGCTGTGGCGTAATACTTCGAGATGTGCTGCTGAGTCAGCTTTAATGCGTCATATAGTTTAATCCGTTCCATATGCCACCACCTTTTGGGCAATTTCCTTCATTCGCTTTTCAAATTGTTTGTCTGAAGTTGGCTCATACAGTGTTCCCGATTGCGCTTGAATTTTCAGCTCAGAGCAATATGGAATGGTAAACCGAACATCGTTAAGATGTGCTTTGGCTTCTTCGATCGGCATGAAAACATCCTCGTTCGGCGTATTCAATCCCTGAATATGCTCGGAGAGTCTGTATTTGCTGTCTGCGCAAACCGAAAGCTGAGAAAGATAGAAGCTGATACATTTCAAATCTGGAGAAGCCAAGCGAATAATCTGATCCGCCAACTCAATTCCAATTGCCGAAAGCATATTATTATCCAGATTGCTTGTACAGTCAATAATCAGATAATCTGTATGTTCGCAAATCAGCTCAATCAATGCTTCTGCTTTCGCTCTGCCGAATTTCGGATAGGTATATTTGTTCTCACCCGTTCGGTATCCGAGAAACACGAGATTTCCTCTTTGCTTGAGGGTAATAGAATTCTGCAGAATATCCTCCATCTCAACTTCTGTCTTCGACAGAGGCACGCCTACCGAACCAAGATCTTCCGCTTTGGTATTAGGAAAGATCACGGGCAAAACAGGAGTTTCGAGATCGCAATAAAGAACAACTACCGTTGCCTGATAATTATCATAGATTGCTGTCGCAAGCTTGGTGCTGAATGCAGTTTTACCGCTGAAGGGTGATCCCCATACAGCGATGATCTTTCCGTTCCTTGTTTTCATCTCTCCTTCCCCGCTTTCGAATCAAAGTATGCCTGTTGCTCATCGAGATACTGCTGCGCCGTAGCAGAATCACCTCGGTATTCCAAGGCGAAGTGCATGGAAGCAGTCTTCTCGTATTCGCTGAGAAGCTCTGCTTGCTCTTGGTTCACAAGAAGCGTGACCGTCACGGGTTGGCTTTGATCAGTAACATCTGCCTTATCGATCCCCTTCGAGGTAGTAGAAGTTACCACCATCACATAACGAAGTGCGGCAGGGGTCATTGCCGTTTCATTTTTCGCAGAATACACGATCACCGAGATAATATCTCCCGTCTCCAGTTTTCCCGAAAGTCCTTGGGCAAAGCTTCCGATCGTAATACTGATTACTTTTTTGTCCCCCGCAAGATTCCCAAGAATATCGGTCGCCGTATCTTCTTCAGCGGATAATTTCCCCTCAAAAATATAGTCACCGACATACATATCTGTCTTGGCAAACTTTCCGACCACGTCTTCTTTTTTCATAAGAGCTCCTTCGGGTACATTATAGCTTCCCACGTCAATGACTTCCACCACATCCTCGGTAATCATACTTCCCCGCAGAATGGTTTGCTTGACACGAACGACTTCGGTTTTTCCGTCCGAGATTCGATTGACCATCGGTGCTACGCCAAAGCAAATGGCAAGGGCTGCCACAATGCAGATCATTCCGATAATAGTACGATTTCCAAGAGCCTTGGAACCAATGTTCTTGTTTTTGATTTTACCTTTCATTTTTCTTTCCTTTCTGTCTTAGATTAAAAACATCACCATTGCGCCGATAGAAAGGAACGGCACAAGAGCAAAGGGTTTCCTTTTACATCGGTTAGTACACTTGCTGTAAATACTCATCACGATCAAGGCAAGAATCAAACCAATCAGATATGCTCCGATGCCTCTCCATGCTCCAAGTAAAAATGCAAGGGCTGTAGAAAGCTTGATGTCCGCCCCTCCGAGGGTTTTATGAGGAGGAAGCAGAGACAAGGCAATCTGAGGAATAAAGACACAAGCGGCACCGAGTAGCATCGATCCGATACCAATGTGATTCATACCTACTAGAGCCAGCGCTAGTACCGTCACCCAAACAGAATCATCTACCGTATGCGATGTCAGATCTGAGCAGGATGCGTACAGCAGAACAAAAAGAAGAAAGATGCCTTGTACGGCTGTGACAGATACACCGTATTTTGCAAACAGTGCAAGAGAAAAAACTCCAGCAATGGCAATCGCGGTCGTATGACTTGTCTTCATGCCTCTCTTCTGCATTACTTTAGACAGGGCCCATGCAATGAAAACAGAACCGCCTACCAAAAGGATCGCCCAAAGAAGACTCCATACCATCGCCATGTTAAAGTTTGTAACTTCTATGGTTTGCGGCAAAATTCCAGGGACAATATAAATATTTTTTGTTGTCATATTCTCTCCTTTATCAAGAATTTGAAAACACGGCGGTGACCTAAAAAATCACCGCCGTGTTGAATTTCTTTTCTTGTATCTAAGAAAAGCTTTTGTTTGTCAGAAAACTTATCCGATGATAATAACGTCAGACATACCTGCGCTCCATTGAAGGCCATAGCTTGTCATCGTATAATAGGTGGCTCCACTCTTCCAATAACGAATCACAAAACGTTCTCCGGGAAAAGAACCTGCAATATTGGGCAAAGCTTCGTCCGTTCCGTAATAAAAATGTGTAATTCCGTTATTCGTAGAAAAAGAGTAAGCCTGCGTCCAATGAATTCCGCCGTCGGTCGATGTTAAAATGTAATATTGCGATCCATCCTGCATCAGCGCCACTTCAATGGGGTTGCTCTCGGAATTGTTCGACATGACATCATAAACGGTTGCCGTATTGCTAATCATAGGAACCGTGGAATCGTGCCAATGCTTACCGTCATACGAGTATTGAAGAACATGCTTGTCGTTTTCTTCATCGTAGGATCGCTGGTAGCGCAATTCCTGCGTATAGTCCATCATGTCCTCAACCTCATCGTTAAGGTTATCCATAACACCGCCATTTCCCGCAAAGAGAAGATAAATGCCGCCGAGAATCAAAGCACCGATCACAACGGCAATAATGATCTTCACGCCGGTACTGAGGTGAGCTTCACCTCGATGATTCAGAAGTGCATTTTTCATATTGAAACCTCTCATTTAATCAACCGCCATAACTGAACATGCCGGTGATCTTGGTGGTCAGTGTAGGAATGATCGTAGTGTTGAAGAGCGTATAGAGTCCGGCAAGGATCACTCCGCCGATGACGACACCGATGATGATCTTGACACCGGTATCGATATAACCCTCAGCGGTGGTATTGGTGATGGCGGTCTTTACAGAGACGATAGCAGCGGTTGCCTTGGTCTTAATGGTGTTGAAAATTTTCTTCATAATTCTTTTTCCTTTCTGTTTTTTAATTAGTTTCCGGAGTAGTTGAACATCTCGCCGATCTTTGTGCTCAGCGTAGGAATGATCGTGGTGTTGAAGAGCGTATAAAGTCCGGCGAGAATCACTCCGCCGATGACGACTCCGATGATAATCTTGACACCGGTATCGATATAGCCTTCAGCAGTGTGATTGGAGAGAGCGGTCTTTGCAGAGATGATGGCAGCATTTGCCTTAGTCTTAAGGGTCTTGAAAAACTTTTTCATAATTTTTTCCTTTCTTTTTTGTTTTTTAATAATAATTACATGGTTTGAATGGGAGCTTCGCTCTGTTCCGTGGGAGCGATTTCAGCTGTGTGTGCCTGTTCGAGCGCTTGCTGATACGCGTCAACAACGGCACTGCAGAGTTCTCTTCGCGAATCTGCCGTGGTCGGATGAAAGATATCCTCGTATTTTTTCTCACCGTTTACGGTATAGGAGCTCTGCGGCATATTTACCCAAAGTCCTTGTTCATTCTCATATACCGAAATACCGTGTACCGCAAAATCTCCAATCTTTGCGCTGGCATACGCGCGAAGTGCTCTTGCGGGATCTGAAAAGAGCTTGTCGATCCTGACGCTGATATCCTGCGGATTATCCAGTGTTCCCTTCTGCTCTTGTTCGAGTCGTTGCTTGCCAGATGCCATCGTAGCACCGCCTTTCTTTCCTGCCATAATTCCTCCTCCTTTCCAAAAAAATATTTATATAAAAAGCGGAAAGAGACTGTGTTTTAAGTCTCTCTCCGCTTGGATCGTAGTTACCACATCCATGGCAGAATGGTAAAGCCACAATCTTCCTGAACTTCCTCGGGGCTGATATCTTCGGGGTGTTCAAATTTGGTTTGATAGGTATTGATCTGCTCATCGGTTAGATCACAGAAATTTCCATGCAGATCATCGTTGACAAGAAACATAGGTCCGGCATAGATGGAATTACCAATCCGTCGGTTTCCGCTCATACCGTTGAGCTTTGCTTCCTCGTTGCTGACGATAATTGCACTGTCATCAAAAGGATAGGTCACCTCCATCAGAGCATCTTCTCCGCGAAGGCTGACTGCTCTTTGCCAATGCTCAAGATCGTCAATTACTCGCGTTTCTATAGGAGTCTTGCCGGGTAGAATCATGAGAACACGGATTCCGTTCATTTCTTTGCATTGCGAAGAGTCGAAATCGATCTTCTGCCAGCCAATCGAATTACAGAAATGGAATCCTTTTTCCGTCAAGGTCAGGTGCTGTCCCGAAAGATTTTCGGCTCGGTAAGGTCTTCCACACTCTTGCGACTCATGAATATCGTCATAATACCGGTCGGAATCATGATAATATACCGTCTCTCCTACCTTGGCAATATGATCTTCTCCTGCGTACAGATACTCGATTTTACCGTAGATTTCAGGAATATCCCCAATGATTTCAACGATATCCGAAGTAGATAATGAATGCCCTTGGTACGTACCAAGATACTCTTCCCGAAAGCCGTTGAGGGCGTTGAAAACGCCGTCCAAACTCGCAGTGTCAATGTCTCCGAAAAACACGCACTGATAGTCTGCAGGATCGACTCCGCCCTGATTTACCGTGTGTTCGTAATCCATAAATTTAACGTTTCGCTGATCGTTGATGATCTGATAAATTTTCACTCTCATTCCTATATCATCCCTTCCGTCGGTTCAAATTCCGATGTAACGCGACCGCCATCAGAGATCCTCAGAATCCGCAAGTTTTCTTGCAAGATATTTGAAGACCGCCTTCTGCTCGTCGATTTTAAGGCTGTTAATAACGTCAAGCAAGGATGCTTCTTTATCTACGTTGCATCCGGATTGACCGTGATCGCAAACCCTTTCCCGACGGATCACGACCGTATCATCGTCCTTTTCTTCAAAGGAGACCACGTCATTATACGCAAAGCCTTTGCGCATACGAATCTCAAACGGAATCGTAATTCGTCCGCACTTTCCGAGAATCTTATAAATTTTTCTCATATTGTCCTCCCGCTGCGATTACGTTAATCTTCTAGCATACATCGTCCGCAGTGATGGCAGAAATGCTCGCATTCCTCACAGCCATGATCCGAGCAATCACTGTCCTCGAGAATCTCATCGTCGCCGGGATATTCACTGTTGAATGGGGCTTCTCTCTTCGCATCGTTGAATCCGCGGCGGTAACCGACTCGGTAACCGATAAAGAGTCCTTCCGATCTTCCGTCCTCAAAAATGAAGGTGACCTGCTCATCATCGATCGACACTTCTTGTTTCTCTTGAAATTCTTCTTCGGCAAGAGTCTTCAGATAGATGTTCTCTCCGTCAAAATAAGCATCGAATCTGCTGTGTTCGGTAAGACCGTACTTTTCTGCAATCTCCTTGGGGATTCTGATCTTCAGTTTGCAAAGTTTTTCCATATGATTTTCTTCTCCTTTAATATTTTTTCATTTTCATCAAAATCGTCAAACAGCGTAATCTGACGGCAAAGAATACCTTCTTCATACGTATCGTAATTAGAAATTAACAATTCGGGATACTGCTTTCCCGCATCGTATCTCTGTGCAATATTGGATATTCTCGATGCGCTTTCGATCATGATTCCGGGTTTGGAATACAAGTCTCGAATATAAGGGCAGTCATTGTATGAGAGCAAAAACTTTCCTTTGATTTCGAGCAATGCATCTCTCAGACGAATATGATCTTTTTCGGTAAATCCAACATCCTCATAATAATCTTCGGTCTCGAAGTACGGCGGATCAAGATAAAAGATCGTATTCGGACGGTCATATTGCTTGATCAGCTTTTCAAAATCCTTACTTTCAATGACGACGTTTTGTAATCTGCCCGCCGCCGCATGAATGAGGGGAAAATTACGCCACATACTGTGCGGTTGTCCTCCGAAGGAATCCAAACCGGAAGCATAGCTGTATCGGATTAATTGATAAAAATAAGCTGCCCGTTTGATATCGGGAATTTCTGTTTTTGTTAGAATACATTTTCGGATATGTTCAAAATCGGCGCGTGAGTTGAGCGTGTATTGAAGTTCTTCGCAAAGCGCGTCGGGATGATCTCGAACACACCGATAGAGGTTCGCGAGATTGGGATTGAAGTCGTTATAGACCTCAAACTTTGATGGGTTCTTATGAAACAGAACCCATCCTCCTCCCCCGAACACTTCTACGTACCTGTCACATTTGTGATGGAGTCTGGTGACAATCGCATCTCTCAATGCTTTTTTGCCACCCACCCAGCTCATAAAACTGTTCATTTCATCCTTTCCGAGCCGGATGCGTAAAAGAAAAGCCGTTTTGCGTGGTTTCTTCTGCGCAAAACAGCTCTGTTTTTTCGGTTGGTTGCATTTTAATTTAGGACAGAGACATCTCTCCGTACTCTTCTTCTTGATTGAAATCTCCCGACATATATTCCCCAAGAGTAATCTGATCTCCAAGGAAATTCAGCCCGTGATCATAGGTTAGCGGAATATGGTCGTTTCCTGCAAAGTCCAACGGCTGATTCGTAATGATGGAGCCTCCGTGATTGACTCTCACGTAGCGTTCGATCGCACAGAATTCACTCTGATCGTCGGACTGTCGAATATCATAGCAAAAGAGACCTTTCGGGATATCTTTTCTTGTGATTCTGCCATTGGAGAAGAGCGCAGGCTGTCCATCAAATTCAACCAAATCATATTCATCTTCTTCCACATAAATATAATCTGTTTCACTTGCATTGAGAAGAAGACCACAGTCTCCAAGATCACAGCCCCATGTGTCTGCCGCCCATTCCATTGCTTCCTTTCCTTCGGGAAAGTATTCTTGGATCACTTCTCCGCCAAGATATGCTCTCATTCCGCAGTTGCTTCCCATGTCCTCATCTGCCCATTCGTGCTTGATAGTTACATCGGGAAACATCTCTGAAAGCTTCAGCAAAATGGGATGCGGTGCCGACCATGCCGTTTGAAATCCTAAAATTCCTGTTTCTTCATTGTAGGAATGGCTGTAACTATTCCACTTGGTTCCCCAGTGGATCACACTCCAATCATACCACGTAGGAGCGCCGTAATCGAGCACGTTCTGAACCGCTTGTTTTCCAAGATTCAACAGTTCTGCTTCTGAATTGTATTTTGTCATGTCTTGGATTTCACCTTCCGTCAATAAAGGGTTGATTTCAAACGTACCTCTCGACTGCTTGATCTGATAGTAAAGAGGCAACAGTTCCTCTTCGGGAAGCTTGTCTTCGGGCGCACCGAAATGCTTTACGTTCGGATTTAAAGAAGTAAGGTACAGACTCATTCCGTTTGTGGTTCGCGAACCGCTTTCGATATGAAGTGACTCTGGCATCGGAATGAGCTTTCCAAAATCGATAGTTCCAATTCCGAAGACCTCATTTTCTCCGTTGTCTTCGGCTTGGATACGAAACAAAATCTCTCTCAAGCGATCGGGTTGACAATCAAATGCGAGATTATTTTGAATATGATTAGGCATTGATGTTCTCCTTATAATTTCTTTCGTGTACTGCTTTGATATACTCACCAATTGCGGTAATGACAGGGACGCTCACAGCATTGCCCGCCATTTTATAAAGCTGTCCGTCCTTAATTCCGGTCGCAATGACTTTATCAAACTGCTCATCGGTAAAACCTTGAAGTCGCCAACATTCCCGAGGCGTTAATTTTCTCACCTTTCCGTATCTCATAATTCCGTGCTTGTCGGTAACGGTGATCGTAAACATCGGTTCGTTGGGATCCTTAATTCGCCGTCCTTGTTGCCGTACCTCTGTTTTGGTCGGGGTAAGAATGGCTCTCGGCTCACATTCCTCAAACACACCCGAATGCTCTCCTTTATGCTTACTGATCCCCGAATCCTGTCTTGCCGTAATGCATCGTGCATGCTCTGTCAGATGAGGAGGTGAGTTCATATCAATGAAGGAATAGCCTTCTTTGTAAGGAGGATATAGCAAGTGAATCCCTTCTCTGCTCTTTACCTTGATGGGAAGGTTTACATCGTAGAGTCCGGTGTTTCCCGCAAAGCCTCCTGCGTTGCTTGTGAGGGTAGTGGCAAGTCCTCTCGGAGAGTAGACTCGGCTTCCTTCCCGTCCGGGAATAACTTGTATAAGAGTTGCTGCATTTGTCTGTCGGAGAGATAATATTTCAGCGGCACATCGATCTCTAAGAAATCCGATAATATACACTCTTTTTCGGGACTGGGGGACTCCAAAATCCTTGCTGTTAAGAATCTGCCAGACGACATCATACCCCAATTCAGAAAGCGTACCGAGGATGGTCGCAAACGTCCAACCTTCGTCATGCGAAAGCAAGCCGGGAACGTTTTCAAGGAACAGATATGTAGGTCTTTTAACGGCGGCAATTCGAGCAATCTCAAAGAATAAGGTTCCTCTTGCATCGTCAAATCCTCCCCGTCTTCCAGCAATAGAAAAACTTTGACAAGGGAATCCTCCGCAAACAAGGTCGATATCCGGCAAGGCGGCTGGGTCAATTGCTCTTGCATCATCGTAAAACTGTTCACCTCCTGTGTCATATAAAGCTCTGTACGCTCGTTGCGCGTATCGGTCGATCTCGCACCAAGCAACAGGCACAAAAAGATCGCCGACCTTGGTGAGTCCTGAACGGAACCCGCCTATGCCGGCGAACATATCAATGTATTTGATTGGTTTAATAGCTGATACCTCCTTCTATGAAAAAATCCTCTCCGGTCGCTTCCGAAAGCATTTCTCTGACCACATCGGGACACTCATCCCAATCGACGTGACAATCGTTTTCTATCGTCGGAGCATACCAATACTTGTACGGAATGAATGGTCTGATCTTACTCCAAGATTCCTCATCGTGATCCTGAAGAATTCCTTCGGGAGTAAAGAAGGCTGTTCCCCAATGCTCTCCCGAACTGTCCACATCGATATCAATTAGGGCTACATATACCGTTCCATCCGCCGTTTCCACAACACCGGGGACAGTAACCATCCCCATTCCGGATTCCAATACGGGATCGTATACTTCAAGAAATTTTTCATAAAGAAGCTTGAGAAAATCCGTCGGGCAGGACATATCTCCTGTTTGGTAAGCATGACGCACTCCTACCCACTCGAAGCAAGGCATCGCTTCTTTATTCACCTTATCGATAAATCTTACTTGCTTTTCCTCGCTAACTTTTTCGAGCTTTTCTTCAAACACTTCTCTCGGAGTCAATTTGTGAAATTGGTCTTCGTCATAGATCAATCCAAGACGTCTTCCATTGTCAAAAACACAGTGAATCGTAGCTAAATCATCCACGTGATCGACCGTTCCTCTCATACCGGATTCAATGGGGAGGGGATCGCTTCCCATCTGTTCGAGTTCAATCCTCGTCCCTTTCGGATACTCAAGCTTGAGCTGCTTTGCGAGTTTTTCTAAACGGGAAAATTCATTCATACCACTTCTCCTTTACATTTCATCCAGACTCGAACCGGAAAAGTGCATAGTTTCATCGGCAAACATCGCGATATATGCTTCTACCGCTCCTTGCAGTTTGCGATAGTCTTGATACGTGAGATCGTATCGAAACCACTTGGCTTTTCCATCCGATTCCCAAATCTGAGGACCGTATCCGTTTTTCAGACCGATCACATCCGAAAAATCGAATTGATGCGTATCAATAACACCTTGAGTTCGGTTAATAATCGACAGTCTCAACGCCTCATATTGTTTATGGACGTTGATAGTGACAAAATCCACCTTGGCTCGCAGATCCACACCAATCTTAGTAATGAGTGTTTTTCCCGTGATGACTGTCTCTGCGGAAAGAAACTCCGATTCTCCGAAGATCTTTTCCAATTCTCGTTCATAAAATGTCATATATTTCCCTTTCTGTTTTACATGGTTAAATCAAAGGATTCTTCTTGCTCTTCTACGGCAGTAATATCGAACAAGAACTTGGGATCGACAACGACTTCCGCCTCGTTACGGCCTCCGAAATAAGCGAGTACGTGATTCTTATGAATGTTGGCTTGGTAAACCGTGCCATCCTCATCAAAGCGCTCGGAGAACCATTCTGCAACCTCTTTGTCCAAAGCCCAAGACAGCGCTCTGACGTTATCTGCATTGTAGGAGGTTACTCCTCGATACACGGTTACCACCGTTGGAAGCTCCTCATAGATCTCCTGTTCTTCTTCGGTCATCAAATATGTCTTATCCGCCGACATAAACATTTCGATCAATTTGTTTTGTGGAAGATTGGGATCATTATTTGGGTTTTCCGAACGAATCCATGCATCGGACAATATCGCAGAATAATCTTCCATCGACAGATACGATGCCACAAATTTCAGAAACGTCATTCCATATGGCTTATTTGTCATCATATAGATTTCAAAGGCATTTTTCGCTTCTTCGATCTGTTCCTTGACGGCTTGTCGCCATAGATCGGCATTTTCCTCATCGGCAGTAATATCCACAAGTTCGGAGTTCCCATTTTTCTTTACCATAGCGAATCCCGAAGAGGTAAAGGGATGCTGTACGACAATGGGAGAAAACTCGGTCAGATGAATCTCTGTATACAGCAAGCGTATTGCCGTTCGTTTGACGGCATCAAGATCTGTCTTCAGCATTCGAGAAACCCCATGATCGTATCAAACAATTCGCAAGGGGCATATTCGATTTCAAAGTGCCCCTCCCCGATTTTCCTACAATGATTTTCCAAGAACAGCTCGTCATCTGACATTCGCATATCCATATACGCAAGTTCTTCAAAAGTCGCTTCGTAGTGCTCTCCTTCGCCATAAAGATACGATTCAGTATAAACACTTAGCTTTGTCTCTTCCTCAATCTCGTCCAGAATTTCGTCCATCGCGCAGTAGATTTCCAAATCCTCATAACAGTTCGGAATTCCGAAAGCAAGAAAACTCTTCTCTTCCTGACTTCCTTCGATTGTCACTCTTACTTTAGAAAAAAGCAATGCCATCTTACATTCCTCCCATACAGATCTCCTGATCGATACGATTGGAGAACTCCTGCTCGTTGTCAATAAAGTAATCGCCGGAGTTATTCCAAAAGCTCACAAAAATCTCGCCTCCGTCGATGTCAATCGACTGTTGTTCAAATCCTTCGCCGAAACCGTCGGAATTCTGTCCGCAAATCCACTCCTTGAATGACTCCTCTTCTTCGGCAGTCAATGATTCGGTAAGCTTTGCGGTAATACACCCATAGAGCGTACCGTTCACCGACTCCACGCCCCATACCGCCGACTTCAGCTTTGCAACGGCGCTATTATATCCGTCAAAATATTCCGCCATATCCGTCTCATCGTTCTCTGTATAACGGGTCAGCGCAGTTCGAATCTCGTCTTCGTATCGGTCTGCAAACTCTCCGTTCTCCTCGTGTTGCAAAGATTCGTCAAGGTAGCCGTATTCATCTCGTTCGAATACATTCACACTCAGCGGGCAATAGAACTTGGCTTCAATCAGTGTCGGCTGATGCTCTCGAAGCATTTGAAAGACTCCGAGCAAGGTATAGGCAGGAGCTTCTTTCATCTCCATTGCCATTGTTGTCTGATTGCCAAGAGGCAATGATTCATAGCGGGTAATGGCTTCGTTGACGTTGGCAAGATTGTCCGCCGCTTGAATGGTTCCAAGGAGCTTTCGTTCAAACTCGGTATCTCCCGAAAAAGAAACGTCATATCCGTGTTCCTTGTTTTCTCTGCAATAAATCTGACGCGGCGGTTCCTGAATTCCGATGCTTGCAAGCTGCTCTGCGAGCTTTACACGCGAGACAGGAAGCGGAATGAATGCCGTTGTATGATTTCTATGAATAATTAAATTGATCATATTTTTCCTTTCTTTTTTATTTCGAGTCTTGTTGTTCAAGGGGGGAATCCCGCCCTCGGTAATAGCTCCTCTGTTTCATCATGATTTTTTCCTTTCGAATCGTCTTCTTTTTAAAATCCCAATACTCCGATCATGGCAGAGCCAACACGAACATACCATCGCTCGTCTTTTACATAGTCAAGATCTGCATGATCAGTTTGATTTCTTTGATATCCGATCTCCGACAGAATTGCGTGCAACCGATATTCCCCGATCAAATCAAGGGTACTTCGAGAGATCGGAATGTCATGTTTTTTCGCATAGCTTCGAATAAAAGCAACCGCACAAGCGGTATCTTCTCTTTTCCAAGCCATCTTACAGTCAGCAACTCTGACTGCGGTATTTCCATAAGTAAACCTCATTGTTTTTCCTGAGGGAAAGGTTACCTTGACTGTTCCATCTTCCGCTTCCCGATACTCAATGGGCACTTGGAGACTGATGCTTTCCAAGGTTATATACAACCGATAATAGCTCCATAAAAGTAGAATAGTAAGTAGGGTGTAGATCAAAAGAATCGTCTTGAGAATCTTTATTTTCCTATCGTTCTTCATTTACTTTCCCTTTTTAAAATAGCGCTTCGATTTGACGTCCTTAAAAAACTGCTCAATCTCTTGCATATTCTCCACACGAGGGTATTTTCTCAACACGTGCTGCACACATCGTGCACTTGAACCTTCGTATGCTCTGGAATCAAGAATCGAAACGAGACCCGTATCGCTTTCAGTACGGATCAACCGTCCTGCTCCTTGCCGAAGCTTGATCAGCATTTCGGGAACGGCATACTTTTTGACAAACTCCTCGGTACTCTTACAATGTGCTTTTTTCTGCTCCATCGTAGCGCTTCTCATCGGGAACGGCAGTCTTGTAATGATAACAGAGGAGAGACAATCTCCGGGAAAATCCACGCCCTCCCACATCGAGCCCGAGGCAAACAGCACAGCATTTGAAGATTCTTTGAATTCTTCGATTGCACCCTTATTGCTTCGAGACATACAAATAAGATCAAAATCTTCAAGCTCATCCTTGACCAGCTCAAACACCGCCTTCAGTACGCTGTACGACGTAAAAAGTATTGCCGTGTGTCCGTAGGTAGCGCGAACCAATCTCACGATCATTCGAGCAAGTGCTTCTATGTATTCTTCATTTTCATTGTTTGGAAACGGCATATCCTTTGGGATAAATAATCTCGCGTTTTTTGCATATTGAAACGGAGATTCGGTCGTAGTTGTATTGACCTTGAATGCTTCAAGTTGATCGATTCCGTTTTCATTCATAAAAAAATCAAAGCTCATTCCGTCACTCATCGTACCTGATGTAAGGATGTGTGCCGTATCGTGACACTTCCAAAGATACTGATACATGGTCTTGGCAATCTGTTTCGGTGCGCAGCAAAAAGAAAGAACTTGATTGTCATCCGTCTCGAGCCAGTAATGCATCTCGTTACCTCCGCCAAGGAGCTTTTCAATAGCATTTAGAATTGCTTCGGCTTGTCCTTCGTTGCTTACATCTCCACCATGATTCAGCGCGTCGATTCGCTTGAGTACTGTTTTGATTTCCCGCAAATACTCCTTCTCGGTAAATCCGAGCTTTATAACAGTGTTTTTCCCGTTTTCAAAATCGTCTCTAAAGATATTGGCGCGAAGATGTGCAAAGAATCTTTTGTTGAGTTCTTCGATCTCGCCGAGGAGCTTTTTATATTCCATCAAATGTTCTGCGCCATAGCAAAGATATCTGACCGAAGAAATATAGTCCGGAATAATCGTCTCCACAAGACGTTCTCCAAATACATCCTCTGCCGCTTGTTTGAGCTTATGGGCTTCATCAACGATGACATAGGAGCTCGAAGGAAACATCGCTTTACCTTTACGATTCTCTCCTGCGATTTTCATTGACATCAAATACATGTTATGATTTGTAACTAGAAAATCAAAAGTACCGTGATTGGACTTTTCTAGATATTGAGAATATCCACACCTCTCTCCGCCTTTTCTTCGATACTTGCAATCCTTGCAAGGGCCCTTCACGCAAATCTTATCTTTTGTTGACGGGCGAAGATCAATATCGTCAAGATCGATCATCGCTGTTCCTTCACCGATCAATTCATCCATCTTCTGTACGTTGGATTGATATCTTTCATATCCTTTGATCTGTTCATAGTACAAACGGTATCTTTGGGGACAAAGATAATGCTCCTTCCCTTTTCTCAGCATCACCGTCAGCGGTTCTTTGATGACTCCAAAGCTTTGCAGCATTCTTGACAGATTCGGAATTTCCCGTGCCACCAATGCCTTCTGTAGTTCAATGCTCGAGGTAGTAATTGTAATCGGTTCATCGCAGGAAAGAAGATATTTCTTCGCAACAAATCCGGCAACCAAGTACGCCATAGATTTTCCGGTTCCTACCTCGGCTTCATTGATTGACACTTGATGATTTTTTAAGCCATGATACATATCCAAGGAGAGCTTAATCTGTTGAGGTCGGACGGTATAACCGTAGCAAGGAAGAATCGTTCGGAAAATGTAAAGAATCAATTCTTCGGCACTCATGGAATGCTTCATCAGATGTCTGTAATCTCCGGTATATTTAATCGAATAAAGAATATCCGGAATGAGCAACGTGTAATTTTTCTCATTGTAGGTTTTTCCGGACTTCACGCATTTCACCTCGGAAGCAAGTTCGCTTTCTTTATCCAGTGCGATATAGCGGGTATATCTTTGATTCGAGTAGTGATAAATAAGGAATCGATCCTCAAACGTAAAATCATAGATTCCTTCGGGGTATGCCTTGTTTTTTTGAATCAGCTCTTTCAAGAGCTTCGAATCATTTCGTGTAGTTTCAAACATAAACACTTCTCCTTTGTTTTTTATGTTTGACGGCAGAATGGTAGGCAGGAGCGTGTTAGTTCCTGCGCACAATTCCACCGTCAAACCAATTTATTGTTCATAATTTTTGCCTTGATATTAGGTGTTTGTGTCTGATACGAAGTTCTCAGCAGCATCTATACCGCGACTCTTTTCTTGGTAACTGAGATTCATTTCCCCGCTAACGAACATCAACGTTCCAGCTCGAAACCGAGGAACCCGCACACCTGCGAGCCGTATCCCACGGAAGTATCATTATTTCATCAATCTCTGTCATCGCCTGCCGCACAATACTGTTTCCTGCACGGTCCGACACAAGATGGATCGCTCACCCGAATTTCCAAAAGAAAATCGAGGTCGTGGCGCTCTTGCTCGGCGGCTTGTCCTCACGAACGAGATTGACTCTTCCTTCGCATCAAACTATTCTGTTTTCAAGGAAGCGGAAAACTATCCCCTCATTCAATGGGACAAAAAATTGCCGTTTGATCGGGTATTGCAAAATTTTTTTAATTTTTCTCAAATGTTTTATGTTTTAGATGCTTGATCCCCTCGGAAATGCTTTCCCGAACCGCAGAATAAGATGCACCTTCGCTTTCCGCGATTTTTCTGATAGACATTCCTTGTCGGTAATACTTGTCTAGTCTCTCTTTTTGAACATCGGTCAATCGATTGATTTCTTTGAGGATTTTTTCATCTGCAAGTCGTCCTTCGCTATCGTCAATCACATCATGTTCTCCGATCGTCTCATCAAAAGTACATAATCCGTACCGTCTCCCCTTACGAGCATAGGACTGTTCGCTGGTTTGAGATTCCTTGATCACCGCATAGACGTCCTCACTAATCTCTTCGGTATGTACTCCGTGAGCATCTAGGAAAGTTATGTAGTACCGTGAGATACCGTCAATGCTTTTTTCTTTCAAACGATAATCGCTCATATTCTAATTCCTTTCATTTGCTTTTCTTTGATTACTGCGAGTCAAATCTTGATGTCATAGCAAATGTCAGGATCAAGGATATCTGGCAATATATTCTTCCCAAAACATAAAAACTCCTTCAGTTTTTCGGCTGAAGGAGTTGTCGGTGGCACACTCATACAGCCGAAGCTGTTGTAATGCTGCCACTCGATGGGTCTGCTTCCTAAGAGCAGATTCTTTTCCGGCTTACCTGAAAGGCTCCGGCGGTAGTTGCTAATACGAACGATATATTAAGATATTAAGATAAAACGATCTTTGGATATTTAGAGCAAACTGGACATTTTACGATCACTCCGAGATAGTTTTGTTGTTCTATGGTTAAATGTTGGCTATCGAAAATCTGAACGTGCGCCATTTTCGGAACGTCTCCAAGTCTTCCTTTGGTGCAAAATGTACACCGTACAATTTTTGTATCAGTATTTGAATTTCTTGACATTGTCTGTCTCCTCTCACTTTTTTTATATTATATATCAAAAATAAGTCTTTGAAAAGAGACAGTACGAGGCAAATATATTCTATTATATTTTATTATAGTATCTATTTTTGTACTGTTTTTTCTAACAATATTGACTTTTATTTTTGTTTTTGATATAATGTTTAAAAACATCCAAAGGAGGATCTTATGATGAACGAAACAAAAAAAGAGGAGACAAGCTCCTCGGATATGACGTTTAAAATGACTCACAACAAAGTGATGAAAGAACGGCTGTTGCATATATTTGAAGAAAAGAAAAAAGAGCGTTTGAAAGAGGGGAAAAAGCTATCCATCTATTCTCTCAGAAATGAACTAGAAGAAGCATACAACAAGCAAGGAATCTCTATGGGGATAAGCAAGGCAACCTTCTATAATACGTTTAACAAAGACTTGGACTACATCGATCCGTATGTGGTGATGATGGTATGCCATCATTTAAAGGTAGATACATCTTTCATTTTCCAACCGGACAGACCTGCTATTCTGATGCCGGAGGTCTCGAAATTGACGGAACTGAACGGCTCGAGCAAAACACTTCTCCTCGATGACTCGTATCGCGGAAAGTATTACGGTTATATGTATTCCCCCAATATGGATAAGAAGCATGACATCGTTGAGTTTGTTTTGGAGCTGGACATCCATGGCACCTCTTCCGAAGCTGCGCTGACGTTTCTGAATACCGATAGCGAAAAAAAGCAATTCTTCGGTCAACCGATCTTGTTTGGGCGCTCCGATACCATCGTGATCTTCTTTACCAATGAAGACGGTAACTTTTATATTTTTACCTTTGGTTATGTTCCTTACAACGAAAAGAAGATGTATTACCGGAAAGGCTCTGCAATCACCGCTTCTCCTTCGGACAAGTGTCAGATCCTTCAAAACTTTGTTTTATTGGATCATAAGCCTAGTAATTTGCACGACCGTGATATTCTTGAAGGACTCTTGCGTGTTTCGAAAGATAAATACTACATCTCCAAAAAAGCTCTTATGGAATTATCTGAAGATCCCAAAGTAAGAGAGTTTTTTGAGACGTTTTCTTTTATGTTTGCAAATGAGCTGCAGGAAGTGTATGAGATTGAAGAGCAAAGTATTTTAATGAGTTTAGACCGCGAAAAGTTTGAAGATGTCAACCGCGATGATCTCGTCTATGCTTTTGCAAAGATGAGAAGCCATTCCCTCTCTCCAGAAAAAATTCCTTATGCGGAAAGTAAGGCATATGCAAAGTTTGCGCAAGCGTTTTATCAGAAAACAAAGTAAAAAGATGATAAAAATTCAATATTTCAAAAAAAAAAAGGGCATAGCTAACTGCTATGCCCTTTTTTATGAGATTTTAGAACAAACCAAAGTTATTTATTACCAATCGCCAAGTTGATTATCTGTATAACTTTCTTCCCGGCATGTTTTAGTGTTATTAAAGCTCCGCTTTTGCAATCATTTTCTATGTGCTCTATAAGTAAATCAGCATGATCAATCATCCATTGATCTCTTTTGGTAATCGCTACCTTAGAATGCGTTTTGCTATCGTTCGGATACCATATCTTATCATAAAAATCTTTATAATATACATCATCTTTCATAGGATGCAGTTGAACAAGGTTACTGTTTTGATTTCCGAACGACTTTTGTGCTCTTTTTATCCAAGATTTGATCAAAAAATCAATTTATTTTTAATTCCATCCATCAACAATTTTTTACTACTCATTTTTGCTTGCGTATTTAGCTCGAAACATTATTTTTATAATTTAATTCTTTCAGGACTTTACACAAGTACTGTTT
>JAGBRZ010000207.1 GCA_017632155.1 Clostridia bacterium | reverse complement strand
TGATCCTTCGCGTCGGCGCGCTTCTTCGCCGTGCTCAGCTTATCAGCGAAAGAAGACTCACTATCGGCGAAACGGTAATGGAATGCGATTCGCTGACTGTTACCTCCGGCGGCGAAAGAATGATCCTTCCGCAGAAGGAATTTATGCTGCTCTTCAAAATGGCTTCCTATCCCGGCAAGATATTCACCCGCCAACAGCTTATGGATGACATCTGGGGCTATGATTCGGAAACCGATACCCACACGGTTGACGTCCATATCGGCCGCCTCCGCGACCGCTTCCGCGACTCTGCGGATTTTAAAATCGTCACCATGCGCGGAGTTGGATACAAGGTGGTGAAATTGTGAATAAGTTCAAGCAGTTTTGCATTGATCATTTTTACGATTTCTTCAGTATGCGCTTTTACTTTACAATATTCACTGTTGTAGAGGTAGTTGTCGCACTTGTAATTGCCTGGTATGCCGCACAAATCTTCGATATTGATTTGAATAACGCGCCTTTTTACCTTTTTGCAATCATTTCGATCTGCATAGCTACAAGCGTTGCGGTTCTGATCAATTCGTTTTTCTTGAAGCCGATCAAAAAGCTCTCGGATTCAATGAAAAAAGTTGCTGCAGGAGATTTCTCGATCAGATTAAAAAAGCACAGTAAAGTCAAAGAGATCGGTGCATTAAACCGAAGCTTTAACACAATGGTCGATGAGCTTGGTGAAACCGAGGTTCTTCAGACAGATTTTGTTTCAAACGTGTCGCACGAGATCAAAACACCATTGAACGCTATTGAAGGTTATGCCACTCTTCTTCAGGATTCCGATTCGACAGAGGAAGAAAGAAGAAGATATACAGAAAAGATACTCTTTAATACTCGCCGCCTTTCTGAACTTGTTGGAAACGTGCTCATTATTTCAAAGCTTGAAAGCGGTGCGGTAGATATTAATAAGGAATCGTTTCGTATTGACGAACAGATCAGACAATCGATAATGCTTCTTGAACCCAAATGGGTAGAGAAGGAGATTGAGTTTGACATAGAGCTCGATGAAACGGTTTATGACGCAGACAAGAATCTGCTTTTGCACGTTTGGAACAACATTATCGGTAACGCTATCAAATTCAGCCCTCACGGCGGACTTGTGACTATAAGGCTTATCGGCACTGCTGAAGAGATTGTGTTTTCTGTTGATGACTGCGGCCCCGGTATATCTGAGTCTTCGCAAAAGCATATTTTTGATAAATTCTATCAAGCTGACAGTTCGCACAAGCAAGAGGGTAACGGCCTCGGCCTTGCCCTTGTAAAACGTATAATTGATATGTTTGATGGCTCAATATCGGCTGAAAATTTGCCCGAGTCCGGTTGCAGATTCAAAGTCGTACTTAAAAAACAAAAAAATAATCAAAAAATATAAAAAATATTCGAAAAAGGTATTGCATTTTTCTTCAACTTATGGTATAATATTCGAGTGTGTGACAACACACGGGGAGCGGTCCTCTGCATGCTCGGTATGAACGCTCTTACATCACTTCTATAAAGGAGGAATAGGTAATGGATTACATTGCAGCTATTACCAAGGAGCATCTTAAGTCTGAACTTCCCGTAGTTAATGTCGGTGATACAATTCGTATTCACAACCGCATTAAAGAGGGAGCACGTGAGAGAATCCAGCTTTTCGAAGGCGTTGTCATCGCAAAGCACGGCGGCGGAATCTCCGAGACCTTCACTGTAAGACGCGTTTCTTACTCTGTTGGTGTTGAGAAGACCTTCCCCATCCATTCTCCCAACGTTGTTAAGGTCGACATCGTTCGTTCCGGTGTGGTCAGACGTGCAAAGCTCTACTATCTGCGTGACAGAGTGGGCAAGGCTTCCAAGGTTAAAGAGAAGATCTAAGCTTACCTGCATCAATAAAAGACACCTCGATTTCGGGGTGTCTTTTATTGTTTCTCTTGATTTTGCTCGGTATTTATGTTATAATGAATTAACAAACGAATGAGAGGGAAGGTCGCTATGAAAAACAAATATGATATTATCGTCGTCGGCGGTGGATTTGCGGGTGCCACTGCAGCAATCAGCGCAGGCAGACTCGGCAAGAGCGTTCTGCTCATCGAAAAATACAATTGCATGGGCGGCGCGGCTTGCTATGATCTAGTCAATCCTTTTATGCCCTATGCCACAACAGATCCCGAAAGCGGCGAGAGAATCGATCTCAGCTGCGGTTTGTTTACAGAGATAGTTGATCGTCTTCGTCAACTCGGCGGCGCGAGAAACGAAAAAAGAAGTCTTCCGTTCAATGAGGAAGTTCTAAAATATCTTTTCAATACAATGGCTCTTGAAAGCGGAGTTGAGCTACTCTATCAAACCTACGTCACGGGCGTTCGCAAGGAAGGCGAGAGAATAAAATCCGTGATGATCTCGAACGTTTCGGGCAATTCCGAGATCGAAGCCGATTGCTTTATCGATGCCACGGGTGACGCTAACCTCTCCGTAATGGCAGGATGCCCCTACCGTCTCGGAAGAGAGAGCGATAATCTTTGCCAACCTATGACTCTCTGCTTCCGCCTTGCAGGAGTTAAAGGCTACGATGCTGATCTGAAAGCTCGTATCAATTCGCTATATTCCGAATATCAAGCCTCCGGCAAGATAAAGAATCCCCGTGAAAACGTACTTATCTTCAAAACTCTCGTTGGCGACATTCTGCATTTTAATACTACCCGCGTGGTAAAACTTGACCCGACAAACGCTGAAGACGTTACTAAAGCCGAAATAATCGCCCGAGAGCAGGTCTTTGAAATGTATAATTTTCTCCGCGAGAATTTTGATGAATTCAAGGATTCCACTCTTATTTCGACCGGAATTCAGATCGGCGTTCGCGAAAGCCGTATGATAGACGGTGAATATACCCTTACAAAAGAGGATCTTTTGTCGTGCGCTCGCTTTGATGATTCGATAGCTGTTTGTAACTATGATATCGACATTCACAGCCCCGACGGAAGTGGTACGAGTCATTATTACTTCCCGCACGGAGAGTATTACACAATTCCTTACCGTTGCTTGATTCCTAAAAATGTCGAAAATCTCCTTGTCGCCGGCAGATGCGTTTCTGCAGATCACGATGCACAAGCATCGCTTCGTATAATGCCCACTTGCGCTACACTCGGAGAAGCCGCCGGAATTGCAGCTTCGCTTGCTTTGAACGGCAACGTAAGATCAGTTGATACCAGCGTACTCAGAAAGATTTTGAAAGAAAAGGGCGCAAAAGTGGATTAAGTGCCAAAATCTGCTTGCCCTCGTTAAATGAATAATAGCCTCCGGGTTTTGCCGATACTATTTTCAGCAAGATTCCGGAGGCAATTATGTATTGCGGTAAAGTAGAAATCAGCGGTATTAATACCGCAAAATTAAAGGTTCTCAGTGATGAGGAAAAGGAAGAATTTCTTAAAAGAACCAAGGAGGGCGATAAATCGGCAAGGGAAGAGCTGATATGCGGAAATCTGCGCCTTGTTCTCAGCATTATCCAACGCTTCGGCGGAAGAAAAGAATCTGCCGATGACCTTTTTCAAGTCGGCTGTATCGGACTCATAAAAGCAATAGACAATTTCAATATAGATGTTGGCGTTAAGTTTTCAACTTACGCAGTGCCGATGATAATCGGTGAAATAAGAAGGTATTTGCGTGACAATAACGCCATAAGGATCAGCCGTTCAATGCGAGACCTTGCGTACAGAGCTCTCGGCGCAAGGGAAGAGCTTTCGCGTGAAAAGCAGATAGATCCAACTCCCGACGAGATCGCGGCAAGACTCGGTGAAAACCGTGAAAGCGTTGTCAGAGCAATGGAAGCGATAGTCGAACCGATCTCACTTTACGAGCCGGTCTATACCGAAAACGGCGATTCACTCTATGTCATCGATCAGCTTGCTGATATCGGCTCGAGTGATGAGGCGTGGCTTGAAAAGATCGCGCTCGCCGATGCACTTGAAGCACTCAGCGAGCGTGAAAGAAAGATTATCAATTTGAGGTTTTTCAAAAATAAAACGCAGATGGAAATTGCCGACGAGATCGGAATTTCTCAGGCGCAGGTATCTCGGCTTGAAAAAGGCGCGCTTGAGCGTATGCGAAAGCTTATCACTTAAAATATATCACTTGGTCGGATATTTTTTCTGCAAGCTCAGTGTCGTGCAAAACTGCGATAGTCAGCGCACCTGCCGTTTCTTTTTTTATGACGTCAACGCACATCAAAGCGGTTTCTTTGTCAAGATTTGCAAAGGGCTCGTCAAAAATATAAATGGCAGATTCTTTTGCAAGCGCTCTTGCAATCGAAACTCTCGCCTTCATTCCGCCCGAAAGCTCGTCGGGGTAGAGATCAACATTCCGAATATCAAGTGCCCAAAGCAACTCTTTCGCTCGCGAGAGGGTTGCTTTTTTATCTCCGAGAACGAAATTTACGTTCTGCAAAGCAGTCCTGTTCGGAAGCAGCCGAGGCTCTTGAAATGACACAGAAATCGAATGTGATCTGTCATCGAATACGATTTCCCCGCCGCTTGGCTTTTCAATCCCCGCAATGATATGCAACAGCGTGCTTTTTCCACATCCCGAGGGACCGCAAACAGCGATAAAGCCGCTCTGCGGAAATGAAAGTGACAAATCCTTAATGACTTCTTTTTTGTCAAAGCTTTTACAAAGATTATCTATCCGCATCATTTGGCGCCCTCCTTTTCGTATGATCAAGGAGCAGATGAACTACCTTTTCAGTGAACAGACTTATCGTAATTATAACGACAGTCCAAGCAAGCAGATCTGCGGGTTCCATATAGTTTTTTGCATCCGAAAGCATTTTCCCTATCGAGCCTGGGATGTAAGCAACAACCTCCGCCGCAACACCCGCTTTTACCGCCAAACCAACAGACGTGGTCAAAGCGGAAAAGAAGAACGGTTTGATCGCGGGAATATAAATTCGTTTGATCTTCATGATCCACGATACACCGAATACGTCAGCCATTTGCAAAAGTTCCTTCGGAGTCTGCGATATACCCTCGCGAACGTTCTCGAAAAGAACGGGAAAGACCATCATAAATGTTATTGCTGACGGAATTGTGTGTCGATCAACAAGGAATATAGCAATCAGGATAAAGGATACGACCGGCGTGGATTTCATCAAAGTTACAGCAGGGGAGAAAAGCACGTTTATAATTTCCGAGCCCGAACACAATGCCGCAAACACCCACGCCGCGGGGATAGCAATAAGTATTCCGATAAGAATTCTCAAAAGTGAAAGAGCAGTAAAAAGCCAAAATTCGCTTTCTTCCGCAAGCTCGAATAGCCTTAAAACAGTTTCTATCGGTGTCGGGAGTATCAGCGGATTGCCGATGATCATCGCCGCTACTTGCCACAAGGCAAGCCAAAATAGGGCAACGCCAAGTGACAGTGCGGCTTTTTTAATTGTTTTCATTTAACCGAAAATGCTTTCATCGGGAAGCGTGCCGCCAACCGAGGAAGGAACCTGTGCATAAAGTGCGCCCCAAAATTCGTTAAGTGCGTTTTTCATTTCATCACCGACAAGATATGTGACGTTGCATCTGGGAAGTGCGTTCTTTACAAGATTCTCATTTGCGGCAATTCCGGCGGCAACAACTGCAGCAGCTGCCTTTTCGGGATCGGAATTGAGAGTGTTGACCGATTCCTTATATGCCTTAAGGAAATTATCTACAGCAACGGGGTGTGCATCAATAAACTCTTTTCTTGCTATGATACATCCCTGAACAAGCTCAGTGCCGGTTAGAGTCTTCCATTCCTTTGAAAAATCAACGGCAACCTTCAAAGATGCATTTTTTGTCATAGCAGCAGTAACTTTAGGCTCGGGAAGAACTCCAAGGGAAGCCTTGCCGCTTGCAAGTGCCGCAGTAAGCTCATCGGGAGTTGCATAGGTATAATCAAGAGTAACTTTATCGCTGAGCCCCGAAAGCTCAAGAAGTGTCTTGAGAACGTATTCGGGATTTGATCCGCTTCCGGGAAGATATACCGTCTTACCCGCAAGATCGGAAAGTGACTTTACGTTTTCTCCATTTTCAACGAGATAAAGAACACCGAGAGTGTTAACCGCAAGAACTTCGATCGCGCCCTTTGTCTTATTGTAAAGAACAGCAGCGAGATTGGTAGGTACAGCAGCAACATCAACGCTTCCGCCGATGACAAGCGGCGCTACGAGCGTCGCATCGGCGTAAAAATCAATTTTCGCGTTCATATTGTGATCGTTTCCGCTTTTAATGTCGCTGTAAAGCGGCGCAATGCCGAATCCCGTTGTTCCGTTGAGTACGGCAACACGAATTTCGGTGAAATCTGCGGGTGCGGTATCTTCGTGTACCAGAGTCTCTTCGGATTCACCTCCTGTGCAAGCGCAAAGCGAAAACGCAAGAATGAGTGCGAGTGTGAGTGATAAAAGTCTTTTCATAATATGTCTTCCTTTCAATAGTTATCAAGTAATTCGGGTGCGAGTATTTTGATTGATTTCCCGTCACGTAATATGGCTCCATCTTCCTCAAGTGCGTCAAAGGCTCTGTAAAGGGAAGCTCTGCCAACATCAAGCGCGTGCGCGAGTGCTGTCATAGACATACCGATCTCAATTTCGCCACTATTGCTTGCGGATGAGTTTTTTAAAAACAAAACAAGTCGCCTCTCCGCGCTGCCGCCTGTTACGTAATCGATTTTTGAATTCAGAAATGTAACTCTGTCCGACAGAAATTTGATCAGATTGGTTCTGAATCTTCCGTCATCTTCGGTAGCCATAAGCTCCTCAAAGGCTTTGCGCCCGACGAAAAACATTTCGCTTTTGCCGTCACCGCAAGCATATATACGCGTGTCGGGCGCTTTGTCTGCAAATAGTCCAGCAACGCCAACAGCATCGCCGGGGGAAATAAACCGCAAAAGCGTATGTCTGCCACGGTCGGAGGAATAAATAACCCCTCTGCCGGAGAGTAAGATCCCGACTGCACGGTCATTTATTTCCATCGCCTCACCCGAGCGGAAGCAAAGAATGGTCCCGCTTGACAGAATGATATCTTCAATCATCTTTGGCTTACATCCGGCAAATAACTTTTGCGCAATAATTAGGTTCAGATATGATTGCTTCATAAAAAATGTCCCATTTGATACAGAATTGTATATATTATAACATTTCCCATCAAAAAAATCAAGTAGCAAAAGCGATAAATATTCACATTGAAAAAACTATTTTTCATATATTACTATTGACATATTCCACCTTTTGTTATATAATATAATAGATATAAAATGCGAAAGTATGGTAAATTTCATGACTCTTGTAATTCTTGCAGCAGGTATGGGCTCACGCTTTGGTGGAATGAAGCAGATCACCCCCGTTGGTCCTTCCGGCGAATTTATTATTGACTATTCTTGCTATGATGCCATCAAGGCCGGATTCGATAAGATCGTTTTTGTAATCAAAAGAGAAAATCTCGAAATCTTCCGTGAAACCGTCGGTCATCGTGTAGAACCTCACGTTAAGGTCGAATATGCGTTTCAAGATATGACCGATATTCCCGCACCTTATACTGTCCCCGAAGGAAGAGTAAAGCCCTGGGGCACAGGTCACGCGCTCCTCGCGGCAAGGGATTGTGTCAGCGATAATTTTGCAACTATCAACGCCGATGATTTTTACGGCGCTGAAACATATCAGATAATGGCTGATTTCCTCAAGAATACTCCGCCCATGCACTTTGCGATGGCTGGTTACCGCCTTTCGAACACGCTGACCGAAAGCGGAAGCGTTTCACGCGGAATTTGCAATGCAGATGAAAACGGTATGCTTCTTGACATTACCGAGCGCACCGCTATTCGCACGGCAGGCGAAGATGCGGAATATGATGACGGAGAGGGCAACTGGATCCCCGTTTCGGGCGACAGCATCTCTTCTATGAATTTCTTCGGCTTTACTCCCGAAGTGTTTGGTTTCGCAGCTGAAAAATTCAAGGATTTCCTCGGGGATATGAAGGATCCTATGAAGAGTGAATATTATCTCCCGAGCGTCGCGTCGCTCGCAATGCAGGCAGGTCTTGCAACCGTCAAGGTATGCCCCACTCCTTCGCGCTGGTTTGGCGTAACTTATGCAGCCGACAGAGAAGGACTCGAGGCTAAAATACGCGAAATGATAGATCAAGGCAAATACTCAGCCGACTTATGGAGGTCACTGTAATTATAATGAAAGAAATTTTCGATATCGCAAAAAAGTTTAATCTTCCTTCAGAACCCGTCGCAATGCAGGAATGTAAGATCGGGCACATCAATTCGACGTATTTTATTGATTGCGCCGACGGTGAAAAGTTCGTTCTGCAGCATATTAACACCAACATTTTCAAGGATCCCGATATTCTTATGAATAACATCGTAGGTGTTACGTCGCACATTCGCAAGAAGCTTGAGGCTGAAGGCAAAGATCCTCTGCGCGGAACTCTCAAATTCTATTGCTCGGAAACGGGGCTTTACTATTATAAGGATGAGCAGGGAAGATGTTGGCGTCTTTACAAGTACGTTGATGACGTAGATTGTTTCCTGATCGCTGACTCGACCGAACTTCTCGAGCGCGTTGGTAAGGCGTTTGGACATTTCCAGATGCAGCTTGCAGATTATGATGCGGGCGAGCTTCGCGAAACGATTCCGAACTTTCACAACACCGCCTCGCGCCTTAACGATTTTAAGATAGCACTTGAAAAGGATATCGCCGGAAGAGCTGCATCCATTTCCGATGATATCAAGTTTGTGCTTGATCATTCCGAGGTGTGTTCTTATATTATGGATAAGATCGCGAGCGGGGATCTTCCTCTTCGCGTAACACATAACGATACAAAACTCAATAATATCCTTATGGATCACGAAACCGGTGAGCCCGTGTGCATCATCGACCTTGATACCATTATGCCCGGCTCTGTGCTCTTCGACTTCGGAGATGCGATCCGCTTCGGCGCTTCGAGTGCGCTTGAGGACGAAACCGATCTTTCAAAGGTCTATATGAGAGAGGAAGCTTTCGATGCGTTTGCTAAAGGCTTTGTCAGCGGTCTTGAAGGTTCGCTTTCGGAAACCGAGATTATGGAGCTTCCCATGGGTGCTCTCATTATTACACTTGAAACCGGTATCAGATTCCTTACCGACTATCTTAACGGCGATACCTATTTCAGAGTGCATCATCCGCAGCACAATCTGGACCGTGCGCGCAATCAGTTTGCTCTTGTCCGCGATATGGAGGCAAAGATGCCCCTTATGCGCGAAATAGTAAAGAAATATATTTAATTAAAATACAGAGGTAAAAGAAAATGGCTGTTCTTGTTACAGGCGGCGCGGGCTATATCGGCTCGCATACCGTAGTTGAGCTCATCGAAGCCAACCGCGACGTTATCATCATCGACAATTTCTCAAACAGCAAGCCCGAGGTTCTTAACAGAATTGAAAAGATCACGGGCAAACGCCCCAAGCTCTATGCTTGCGACCTTCTTGATCTCGAGGCAACACGCAAAGTATTTGCAGAGAACGAGATCGATTCGGTCATCCACTTTGCGGGACTCAAGGCTGTCGGCGAATCTTGTGCACAGCCCCTTCGCTATTATAGCCACAATTTTGACGCAACCTTCAACCTTCTCCGCGCTATGATCGAGCACGGCGTTGGTACCATTGTTTTCTCCTCCTCCGCAACTGTTTACGGCTCTCCCAAGACCGTTCCGATTCGCGAGGATTTCCCTCTTTCCACCACCAATCCCTACGGTGAGACCAAGCTTGTTATCGAAAGAATGCTCAAGGATATCTGCGACGCAGGTGAGCTCAAGAGCGTTTCGATCCTTCGTTACTTCAACCCCATCGGAGCACACGAGTCAGGTCTTATCGGTGAGGACCCCAAGGGTATCCCGAACAATCTCCTTCCTTACGTGAGCCAGACCGCTATCGGTAAGCTCGAAAAGCTTCACGTTTTCGGCAATGACTATCCCACTCATGACGGCACAGGCGTCCGCGACTATATCCATGTCGTTGACCTCGCTCAGGCTCACCTCGCAGCCCTTGACAGAGCGATGGCTGTAACAGGTACCGAGTATTTTAACGTCGGAACTGGAGTCGGCTATTCGGTTCTCGACATCGTAAAGGCCTTCGAGGCGGCAAGCGGTAAAAAGGTTCCTTACGTCATCGATCCCAGACGTCCCGGCGATATTGCCGAGTGCTATGCAGATCCCACACTCGCAAAGGAAGTTCTCGGCTGGCAGGCTAAATTCGGCATTGAGCGTATGTGCAAGGATGCTGACCGTTGGCAGTCTATGAACCCCGATGGATATACCGATTAAGGTGAAATTATGATCGAAAAGAAATATTTCGGTGAAGTGGACGGTAGAGAAGTATCGCTCTACATATTGAAAAACGATAGCCTTGAGGTTACCCTTTCGGATTACGGCGCAACGATCATCCGCGTTCGCCTTGCTCTGAAGAACGGCGAAGTACGCGATCTTGTTCGCGGCTATGATGATCTTGCATCCTATATGAATGCCGATGGCTACCTCGGCGCCGTTGTCGGTCGTGTAGGCAACAGAATCTGCAAGGGCAAATTCAGCCTCGACGGTAAGGAATATGAGCTTTACTGTAACAACGGTGTTAACCACCTCCACGGCGGTAAGATCGGATTTGATAAGAAGATCTATGATGTGGCGATCGACGGTGGCAGCATTCTTTTCTCAGCTACATCTCCCGACGGCGAAGAGGGCTATCCCGGAAAGCTTGATTATTCTGTAAGATATACTCTTACGGAATCCTCGCTGCGACTTGATTATTTTGCCGTAACCGACAAAGCAACTTCCGTAAATCTCACCAACCACGTCTATTTCAACCTGATGGGCGCGGGCACGATATATTCCCACCGAATTTTGATCGATGCCGATCGCTATATTCCTACCGATGATACCCTCATTCCCACCGGTGAAATTGCTTCCGTTGATGGAACACCTTTTGACTTCAGAGAAGAGAAGTTCATAAGCGCGGGTATCCTCGGTACTCATAAGGACATCACCCTTGGCGGTGGACTTGACCACTGCGTTGTATTCACCGATCGCGGAGAGGGAATGCACGAGCGAGTAAAGGTTACATCACCCGACGGTCTTGTTACTCTCAAGACATATACTGATCTGCCCGCAGTACAGCTTTACAGTGGTAACTTCCTCGGCAACAAGGAGTTCCCCTTCCGAGGCGACGAAAAGCAGATAAAGCGCGCAGCGTTCTGCCTTGAGACTGAAAATATGCCCGATTCGGTAAACCACGCAAACTTTACAAATACCGTCCTCCGTCCCGGAGAAGAGTATAAAAACTCGACGGTTTACGAGTTCATTGCAAACTAAATGAAAAATCTTTTTAAGAATAGTAAGGCGGCAGGGGATATCCCCGCCGCTTTGCCCTATATGATCGCTCTTGCCGTATGTTGCATCGCAATGTCGGCAATCGAGCTTATATTTACACCAACATATTTTGTAAAAGCGGCGATCAAGCTCGCGCTTTTCGTAATAATCCCGATCTCACTTGTTGTCATCCGCAAAGAAACGGCAATGCTCCGCTTTTTTAATCCGAACAAGAAAACACTTATCCCAATGCTCGCGTTCGGCGTGATAATGTATACCTTTATCGTTGGCGCATACTTCTTGCTCGGCAAATATTTCGATCTCTCCGGTATTACTTCGTCACTCGATGAAATTGGTGTTACAAAGAATAATTTTATCTTTGTTGCTCTCTATATCGCCGTGTGCAACTCCTTCCTTGAGGAATTCATTTTTCGCGGCTTTGGATTTATCGGTCTTACGGACAAAATAGGAGAAAAGTGGGCGTGCATTTTCAGCGCTATTTGCTTTGCTTTGTATCATATTACAATGATGATCGGCTGGTATTCGGTAGGCTTGACCGCACTGATTATTTTTGCGCTTTTTGTCGGTGGTGTTATTCTTAATATCCTTGACCGCAAGTGCAAAACGGTATATCCCGCGTGGATAGTCCATATCTTCGCAAACCTTGCGATAAACACGATAGGTATGATCTTATTTGGTATATTTTAAAAAATATGAAGCTTGTTTCCGAACAAGCTTCATATTTTTGTTTACTTCCGCATATAATCAAATGCAAAGGAAGGTGAAGAAAATGCTTATTCTTAAACGCTTATCTGATTTATATTACCGACTCGATCGCAAAAAGCTCTGGATACTTTGGACGGCAAATATCCTGTGGGTAGTTTTGCTCTGTTCGTATCTTTGCTGTCTTGACAGCACCGCCGCTGCTTGGGAAGAGAATATACCGGAACTTTCCCCACTTGACTGCACAAGTGCCGTGCTTATGGAAGCCGTAACAGGTCGCGTACTCTATGAACAAAACGCAGATGAAGCACTCCCGCCGGCATCTGTTACAAAGGTAATGACGCTCCTGCTCGTTATGGAGGCTATTGAAAAAGGGAATGTAACTCTTGACCAAATGCTGACAACATCAGACAACGCCGCTTCAATGGGCGGCTCGCAGATATTCCTTGAAGTCGGCGAGCAGATGAGTGTCGAAGATTTATTGAAATCCGTAATTATTTCATCAGCCAATGATGCAGCGGTTGTTCTTGCAGAAGCTATCGCGGGAAGTGAAGAATCTTTTGTCGCTATGATGAACTCCCGCGCTGCAGAGCTCGGGATGAAAAATACACATTTTGAGAACACAAACGGCCTTGATGACACCGTGACTAATCACGTTACTTCAGCGCGCGATATCGCAATAATGTCGCGCGAGCTTATTGCTCACGAAAAGATTCTTGAGTATAGCTCGATCTGGATGGATACCGTGCGAAACGGTGAATTTGGTCTTACAAACACCAACCGACTTGTCCGCTTTTATAGCGGTGCTACAGGGTTAAAAACCGGTTCAACATCAAAGGCAAAATTCTGCATATCCGCAACCGCCAAGCGCGAAGGTATGCACTTGATAGCAGTCATAATGGGTGCGCCCACAAGGGATATACGAAACGCCGAGGCGGCAAAGCTGCTTGATTGGGGATTTGCAAATTATTCGCTGTATACATATCCGCCGAGTGACTGTGGCAATATAAAACTTCTCGGCTCAAAAAATGATACTCTACCTTGTAAAACCGAAGGAATATCACTTCTTGTTCCCAAGGGTGCTGCCTCTAAAGTTACGGTCAAAACCGAAATTGCCGAAAGCGTTCGTGCGCCGATTGCTGCGGGTGAAACCGTCGGAAAAATTACTTTTTCTTTAAACGGAGAACAAATTTGTGAGACAAATATCGTTGCATCGGTCACTGAAAGCCGTGTAACATTCCGTGAATTGATATTTATAATGCTTCAAAGATTTATTTTATGGTGATAAGTTTGAGAAATACTCAAAATAGTGTTGAAATTTGAAACATTTTGTGGTACAATATATATGTAAAAATATATTCCAAGGACGGATAATCACATGGCACTTAGACTTGATGATAAGTTTATCAAACCCTATATTACAGATGAGGAGATCGCGGCTATCGCTCCCGAGGTAGAAGCTGCGGCGGCATCTCTTAGAGCGGGAACAGGCAAGGGCGCCGAAATGCTCGGTTGGCTCAATCTTCCCGAAAACTATGACAAAGAAGAATTTGCAAGGATCAAGGCGGCAGCAGAGAAGATCAAAAAATCCTGCGACGTCTTTATTGTAATCGGCATTGGCGGATCCTACCTCGGCTCTCGCGCCGTTGTCGAATTCCTTCGTTCTCCCAGATATAACCTTCTTAAGAAGGACACCCCCGATATCTATTTCTCGGGTTGTAACATAAGCGGAAGCGACCTTGACGAGCTTCTTGCTATTTGCGAGGGACGTGACGTTTGTATCAACGTAATTTCCAAGTCGGGAACAACCACAGAGCCTGCAGTAGCATTCAGATACTTCCGCGCGTGGCTCGAAAATAAGTACGGCAAGGAAGGCGCAAAGGATCGCATTTTCGTTACTACTGATAAGGCTCGCGGAACTCTCAAATCCTTCTCGACAGATGCCGGATACGAAACCTTTGTTGTACCGGATGATGTTGGCGGACGTTTCTCGGTTCTCTCTGCAGTCGGACTTCTTCCCATCGCCGTTTCGGGCATCGACATTGACGAGCTTATGGGGGGCGCTGCTGACGCTATGACAGCACTTTCTGCAGGCGACGTTTACACCAATGACGCATATAAGTATGCCGCACTCCGTAATATCCTTTACCGCAAAGGAAAAGTCACCGAGATACTCGTTGGCTATGAGCCCTATGAGCAGATGTTCTGCGAATGGTGGAAGCAGCTTTACGGCGAAAGCGAAGGCAAGGATGGCAAGGGACTTTATCCCTCTTCTGTAATCTTCTCAACCGATCTTCACTCGCTCGGACAGTATGTTCAGTCGGGTCTCCGCACAATCTTCGAAACCGTTCTCTCGGTTGAAACACCCGACAGCGAAGCAAAAGTTCCGAACGATCCCGCAAACATCGATGGACTTAACTTCTTGTCAGGTATGCCTATGGCAGAGGTAAACCGTACTGCTATGAACGGCACTCTTCTTGCTCACGTTGACGGAGAAGTACCCAATATCGTTCTTCGCCTTGCTGAAAGAAGTGCACACGCCCTCGGCTATATGATCTACTTCTTTGAGCTCGCTTGCGCTGTTTCGGGATACGTTCTTGACGTCAATCCCTTTGACCAGCCCGGTGTTGAGGCATACAAGAAGAATATGTTTGCACTCCTCGGCAAACCCGGATACGAGGAAATGACCGCAGAACTCCGTGCAAGACTCTAAAAATTTTAAAATTCTGCGTTTTTAATTGAAAATACACTTGATTTTATTTCAAATCTATTGTATAATATTATAAAGAACTATTTAAACCCAACTTTCAGGAGGTTGAAATGCTTAAATTAATTGTCGGAAAAAAAGGTTCCGGAAAGACCAAGGCTCTCATTAATATGATCAACGAAACTCTCGAAACATCCAACGGTTGTGTTGTATGTCTTGAGAAGGGCATCAAGCTTCGCTATGATGTAAATTACCGTTGCAGACTCATCAATGTTGATGAGTATTATCTCTACGGCGCATCCCAGCTTTACGGCTTCGTTGCAGGTATTCTTTCGGGCAACCATGACGTTACCGATCTTTACATTGACGGAACTCTTCGCATTTGCAACGGCGACGTTGAATCTTTCGAGAAGTGCGCTCATCACCTTGACGAGCTTGCTGACAGATACAAGATGAACATCACCCTCACCGTTTCTCTTGATGCAGAGGAGCTTCCCGAGGCTCTTAAAAAGTATATCTGATAAAGTCGGATAGTATATCTCGATAGCCGGGTCTTTTGAGGTCCGGCTATTGCGAAATTTTACAGAAGATCAATTATTTTAAGGATGTGTTAAAAAATGGCATACTATTACAATGAACCTTCGCGTACTTTCAGCGAATATCTTCTCATCCCGGGCTATACTTCTCCCGATTGTATCCCCGCAAATGTTTCTCTTAAAACTCCTCTCGTAAAGTATCGCAAGGGTGAAGAACCTGCGATCTCTCTCAATATCCCTATGGTATCTGCTATCATGCAGTCAGTATCCGATGATAAGATGGCAATCGCTCTCGCACGTGAAGGCGGTATGTCCTTTATCTATGGTGCGCAGTCCATCGCAAGCGAGGCTGCTATGGTTGCAAGAGTTAAGAATTTCAAAGCGGGATTTGTTGTAAGTGATTCTAACCTCACTCCCGATAATACCCTCGCGGACGTTCTTGAACTCGTACAGCGTAACGGTCACAATACCATAGCTATTACCGCAGACGGTACCGGTACAGGCAAGCTCCTCGGTATTGTTACCAGCAGAGACTACCGTGTTTCCCGTATGTCCACCGATATTAAGGTCTCCGAGTTTATGACTCCCCTTGAGAAGCTTATCACCGCTCCCGCAGAGACTACTCTCAAGGCAGCAAACGATATTATCTGGGAAAACAAGCTTAACTCGCTTCCCATCGTTGATGCAAACGGTCATCTCCTTTACTTCGTATTCCGCAAGGACTATTCCGCTCATAAGGATAACCCTCTCGAAATGCTTGATGCTCAAAAGAGATATATGGTTGGCGCAGGTATTAATACCCGCGACTATAAGGAAAGAGTTCCCGCTCTTGTTGAGGCGGGTGCAGACGTCCTCTGTATCGACGCTTCTGAGGGTTACACCTGCTGGCAGAAGATGACTCTCGATTTCATCCGTGAAAAGTACGGTGACACCGTAAAGGTCGGCGCAGGTAACGTTGTTGACCGTGAAGGCTTCCGCTTCCTTGCAGAGGCAGGCGCAGATTTCGTTAAGGTTGGTATCGGCGGCGGTTCCATCTGTATCACTCGTGAGCAGAAGGGTATCGGACGCGGTCAGGCATCGGCACTTATCGAGGTTTCTGCAGCTCGTGACGAGTATTTTGAGGAAACCGGAATCTACGTTCCGATCTGCTCCGACGGCGGTATCGTTCACGATTATCATATGACTCTCGCTCTTGCAATGGGCGCAGACTTTATGATGCTCGGCAGATATTTTGCAAGATTTGATGAAAGCCCCACAAACAAGCTCTTCATCAACGGTCAGTACGTCAAGGAGTATTGGGGCGAGGGCTCCAACCGTGCACGTAACTGGCAGAGATATGACCTTGGTGGCGCTACCGGTCTCGGATTCGAGGAAGGCGTAGACTCCTATGTTGTTTACGCAGGTTCTCTCCGCGATAACGTAGCAAAGAGCCTATACAAGGTTAAGTCCACAATGTGCAACTGTGGTGTTATCACCATTCCCGATCTTCAGAAGAACGCACGAATCACCCTTGTTTCTTCCACAAGTATTGTCGAGGGCGGCTCTCACGACGTTATTCTGAAAACAGCTAACGCGAAATTATGAGTACTGGTAGCGGTATCCACGCAGGGCATCGTCAGCGTATGAAGGAAAGATTCCTCGCCGGCGGTCTTGATGGATTCAGCGACCATGAGATACTTGAGCTTATATTGTTTTATGCTATACCGAGGCGTGATGTCAACGAGCTTTCTCATAGGCTCGTTGAGCGCTTCGGGTCATTCAAAGCGGTGTTCGATGCGGATTACGAAGACCTCCAAAAGGTCGACGGAATAGGTGAGAATGCCGCTATTCTTATCAAGCTTATGGCTGAATCCTTCCGTAAATACGCGCTTTCCGATGGCAAAGATGTTATGATTTACGATACTCTCCAAAAGGTTGGCGAGTATGCTGTTAAGCTATATATCGGCGTTTCGGTCGAAAAACTGTATGCCTTGCTTTTTGACAATAAAATGATGCTTCTTGATACGGTTATGCTTGGCGAGGGAGCAGTCAATTCAGTTCACTTTTCGGTAAGAACGATTGCAGAAAAGGCTCTGAAAAGGGATGCGTCATCCATTATCCTCATACATAATCATCCCAACGGTATCCCATATCCCTCCGACGAAGACAAAAGATTTTCAACTTATCTTAAGGATCTGCTTTCTAATTTTGATATTGCTTTGATAGATCACATAATTGTGGCAGGAAGATATTACCGTCCCGTCTTTGAGGGTGAAATGGGAGAAAACCGATTCGCCGCACCTAAACCTTTTAATTACGGTGAGAAAGTTGTTCCGACGGGCATCAGAGTATACGAACCCAAAGCCGCATCTGATATTCCATATAAGGGAAATGCAGAATGATACTTTTATACTGTGATGATGTTTCAAAGAGAAGGGTCATTCATAACTATTTTCGCGACAAAGGCGTTATGATCGAGGCGATCCCCTTGAATGAATTCGCGGTGCGTTCGTATGCATGCAACGCTTCTGCGTTGCTTATAGTAGGCGACGTACCACCCGGATTTTCGGCATTTTTGTGCGCAGAAGTACCGATGATTTCGGTATCGAAATATCCTGTCGGTGATTCTATGCATTTCAGAGATTATGAGTCGCCCGAGCTTCTTGATCTTCTCTTATCATTTTCCGACTCTGCGGAATGTTTTGAGTATAACGGAGTCTTGAAAGCAACTCCTCGAGGAGTTACATTTCTCGGATATAGCTTAAAGCTCACGCCAACAGAGCGCTCAATTCTTGCGTTTCTTGTGTCGCGCGTAGGCGAAAATGCGACATTCGATGAAATAGGCGAAGTCTGTCTTGGCGATATCCATTCGAAATCAGCTACGGTATCAAAGCATATTTCGTCTGTCAATAAAAAAGCACAATGCATTGGTGGAAGAAATATGATCGTTTCACCGGCAAGCAGATGCTACGCAATCAATAAATACATATAAAAAGGAGCGAAATTCGCTCCTTTTCTCATTTGAATATTATGTCGTCCACCACGATCTTGCCGTCTGATGCGCGGAATGCAATTTCAAAGTTTGCATATTCAAGAACGTAAACGCGGCTCGAATCATCCTGATATCCGGGTCGGGGATCCTCGGCAAGTATGTCTATAACGCTCGCTCGATGTTCTTCGGGAACTTTATGAAGCAGTTCCTCCGAGATGACAACTTCGGACCTCGGTGCTCTGTCAGTAAGTGCAAATCCGCTTGAAGCCTCGGGATGGGAATCTGTGTACGCAAGATACGGCTTGATGTCGTATATCGGCGTGCCGTCAAGAAGATCGGCACCCGATATCTCAATGATCGGTCCCTTTGGGGTGTTCAGATCAATAGAAATAATTTTTACCGAAGAAAGTCCGATCGGATTCGGGCGGTATGGTGAGCGCGTAGCAAAAACGCCCATCCTTTTGTTTCCGCCAAGCCTTGGAGGTCTTACAGTAGGTGACCATCCGTCACGCACAGCTTCCGAAAACTGCCAAAGCAACCAAAGGTGCGAATAGCCTTCAAGCCCGCGAAACGCATCGGGGTTTCGGTATTCGGGCAGAAAAATGATTTTTGCGGGCACGGAGTTGATAAGTCCGCTTTGACGCGGTATTCCGAATTTTGCCTTATAATCGCAATGAATGTGCGCTATCGGTTTAATAAGCATTTCTTCGTGTTTCATTCTTGGCTTTTTCCGTTGTTTGAAAGATAAGACAGCATCTCATAAACACTCTTTACGGGTATGAGGCTCATTTTGGTGTCAATGGGACGCTTTTCGATGTTTCTGTAAGGAACTATGACCCTCTTGAATCCGAGCCTCTCAGCCTCTTTTACGCGGCTCTCAAGATTGGATACTGCGCGGCATTCTCCCGCAAGACCAATCTCGGCGATTGCGAGCAGATCGTCGGGAACGATTTTGTCCGTTATCGATGAGATCAGCGCAAGCGCCGCCGCCGCATCCGAGGCGGGCTCATCAAGACGCATTCCACCGATGACGTTCATATAAACGTCGAAGGATGAAAAACGCAGCCCGAGCCTCTTTTCGAGAACAGCGAGGATGAGATATATGCGGTTATAATCCATACCGTTTATAGTCCGCCTGGGAGAAGGGAAGGAGGTGTTGCTGACAAGAGCCTGCACTTCTGCTATGAGGGGACGAGTGCCCTCGATAGTGCAAACCGCACAGTTGCCCGAAACCTTCTTCGGTCTTCCCGCAAGAAGAACTTCGGATGGATTCGGAACTTCGCAAAGTCCTTTGTCGGTCATTTCAAAAACACCGATCTCGTTGGTTGAGCCAAATCTGTTTTTGACCGATCTGATTATTCTGTAAGCCTGCTGATGCTCACCTTCAAAGCAAAGCACTGCGTCAACCATGTGCTCAAGCAGCTTTGGTCCCGCAATGGAGCCTTCCTTGTTCACGTGTCCGACAAGGATGACGGAAATGCCATCGTTCTTTGCTTTTGAAATGAAAGAAAGGGCGGTTTCTCTCACCTGTGAAACACTGCCGGGTGAAGACGCCGATTGGGGCGAGAACATTGTTTGAATCGAGTCAACTATCAGAACGTCGGGTTTTACCGAATCTGTTTCCTTAAGGATCTTATCAATATTGGTTTCTGTCAGTACGAGAAGATCCCCGCCCTTGACTCCCAAGCGCGCAGCACGAAGCTTGAGCTGACCGCTTGATTCCTCTCCCGAGATGTAAAGCACTTTTCTCGTTTCACCGAGTATTCCGCTGATCTGCAAAAGAAGAGTGGATTTACCTATTCCCGGTTCACCGGTAAGCAGAACGACAGACCCCTTGACAAGACCTCCGCCAAGAACGCGGTCAAGCTCGCCAAGTCCCGTCAATGATCTTATGCAAGTATCAGCCTCAAGCTTGTCAAGCGGTATGGCGTGGGAATCCGATCCGATGCTGTATCCTCTCTTTATTTCAGCGGGTGATTTAGTTTGTGCGGACGTGTCAATAACGTCTTCAACAAATGAATTCCAAGCCCCGCACTTCGGGCATTTGCCCATCCATTTGGGACTTTCATATTCACACGTTGAACATATGTATACAGTTTTTAAGCCTTTCATAATCCCACCTTATTGACTGCAAGAATTTCTCCGTTGAGCGATTTTCTTACAAATTCCGAGTTTTCAAAAACCATGTATGAATGCGCACTGTTTTCCTTGGGTATCGAAACCGAACCGGGATTCACCACAAATATTCCATCCACAGTTTCAAAAGTCGGAATATGAGTGTGTCCGTGCAACAAAACGTCACCCGTCTTTAACTTTGGGAGCTTTGAGGCATTGAAGTGGTGCCCGTGTGTAGCAAAGATGATATTTGCGCCAAGCGAACAGTCCGAAATGATAGCGTATTCCGCAAGCACAGGAAAATCAAGCACCATATCGTCAACTTCGCCGTCGCAATTACCTCTGACACATATAATGCGATCCGAAAGCGGATTGAGCATAGATATGACCTCTTTGGGCGCATAGTCGCGCGGCAGATCATTGCGTGGACCGTGATAGAGAATGTCACCGAGCAACAGTATTCTATCTGCATTCTCTTTATGAAAAGCATCTATGAGTTTTTTGCAGTAATATGCAGATCCATGTATATCCGAAGCGATAAATAATTTCATTTTTATATCCTTTGCTTTATATTTATAGATATATTAATTATACTATACTTTTAAAGGTTTTTCAAGTCATTTTTATTATTCTTCAAGAAAAGATACCAGAGAAGAGAACAGGACAAATGAAAGCTCGCGTCTGTAATCATATGTGGAAAGCTTTTCGCATTCTTGAGGGTTTGACAAAAATCCGCACTCGATAAGTATTGCCGGACAAGTTATTCTGTCAAGAATGTATATGTTAGAACTTGCTGCCTTGATTTCTCTGTTATTGTCAGGCTGAAGATTGTTTTTTACATTTGCGCGAATTATTTCTGCGGCGTCTTTGCTTTTCGCTTGATTCTTTGAGTAATATACGCTAAGCCCCGAATATTTCTGCTCGGGAAATGCGTTCATATGTATCCCGATAAACAGATCAGGTTCGATGGTTTGAGCGATCTCAAGCCGCCCCTTGAGGTCAAGCATCTTCTTCCTGCCTTGAAAGTTTATGTTCCGATCATAAAGCATTTTATCTTCTTTCCGAGTTTGAACTATCTCATATCCCGAAAATTCAAGAATTGCGCCCAAAACCTCCGAAAGTGAAAGATTTAGATCTTTTTCCAAAACCCCGTTTACTCCAACTGTTCCTCCGTCCTCTCCACCGTGTCCGGGGTCGATAAGTAAACACTTTTTGTCGCTTCGCCCCAAAACAGCCTCTACCGCTCGAGTATCTTCGAGTCTGTTAATGAAAGTACCGAAACCAATGCAGTAAGAGGAGAGAATCAGTGAAAAAATAATAACTAAAACCGAGCTTCTAAAGATTTGTCTTCTTACAGAATAATCCATCACATCACCTCTATAAAAGATATATACTATTCGATAAGGTTTATGACAATAAAAAACATCAAGGCTACAAAAACCTTGATGTTTTTTATTTGACTGATTATTTCTCCAGAGTGTTAAGGTAGTCGACAACGTCGCCGACAGTTACGAACTTGTGCATTTCCTCTTCCTGGATGTCAATGCCAAATTCCTCTTCGCAACGAAGGATGAGCTCTGCAAGCTCGATGGAATTGATAGCAAGATCTCCGGAAAGCTCTGCGTCGAGAGTGATCTTATCTTCATCAACCTGAAATTCTTCGATAAGTAACTCTTTGAACTGTTCAAACATAGTATAAAAGCCTCCAAATAAGTATGGTCGGGGAATCCCCGCGACAAAATGCCTTGAATATTATACAATATTTAGATCGAATTGTCAATACAAAATTTGTAAATATTATATTTGTTTGAAAGAAAAGGTCGAAATAAGTTACTTTCGGTATCTGTATCTTTTACTTGATGCCGAGCCTCGGATCAGAGCTTTTATCAAAATATATAAAACTAAAAATAATATTGCAAATATCACGGACGCGATAAAAACTCTGCTTTGAGAAATCTCTTTGATTTTAGTTAAGGTGTAAAGGACTTCGCTCTGCGCGATGGATGTTTTGGTAACAAGATCTACAGTAGCAATTTCTTGTCCGTCCTTATATGCCGTAATGACACCTACAAAGGCGCCTTCGGAAACGGGAGCTTGCAATCGCTCAGAGTTAAGCGAGTGACTGTAAGTTATGTCCGTTCCAAGCATTGTTGAAGTTGGCAGGTATACACTGAAGCTCTTGGCGGGAACGATAAGGACGCTGTCAATGTCCATGGACATTGTGACCGGCATTTCGCAAATAGTAACTCCCTCTGAAATTACCTCAACGTATCCCCAAGAGGTGTAAGCCCAATCAATGAGGTCGTTGGCTATGTCATATGACTGAATTCTTCCACTTTCATCTATTCCTGCACCCATAACGATGCAAAGATAAGATAAATCTCCGTTGTCTGCGATGGTTGCAACGCAATAGCCGCTATCGCTCGTGCTACCCGCGGAAAGACCGTGGCAGATGGGATTGTAATACAAGGGGGTATAACCCGTACCGACGAGATAGTTACGGTTTTCAAAAGTAAAGTTGCGGTCGCCGAGCCTTTCTGTCGTGTGTGCATCGGTCGTCGTTATCTGCATAAGCAACGGATTTTTCGATGCAGCGATGCAAAGCTTTGAAATATCGCTCACGGTCGTGTACATTGTATCACTATGCATACCCGTAACGTTGGTATAAAACGTGTCGTTCATACCAAGGTCCTTTGCTTTTGAGTTCATCACCGCAATGAAGTTCGTTGGGTTGCCCGAAATTACGTGAGCCAATATATTGATCGATTTATGGCATCCTCCGCAAAAAGCAAGATAAAGCAGATCGCGTACAGAAAGTGTGTGACCCGCCATAATGTTATAATGCTGACCGACAACATCCTTTATCATTGATTCTGTAACTACAATTACGTCGTCAAGCTTGTCGCCGAGGTTTTCGACGGCAATAAGTCCCGCCATTATTTTAACCGTGGAAACGGGCTGTATTTTCTCATAAATATTCTTCTCGTAAAGAACTTTATCATTTTCAATGTTATAGAGATACATCGCTTGCGCGCCGTCAAGATTTACCCCTGTTGGATCAATCGCTGACGTAGGTATATATATCAAAGAAAATATTGAAATTAAAACAGCCGCGGTGAGGAGCAAAGCCGACCCGCGGCGGAAAAATTTATTAATTAGCATTCTAATAAAAATACCGATTTCTTAATTTTTAAAATAATTTCTTGCATATTCAACATCGCTCGATATTTGAGCTTTAAGCTCGTCAATGCTGTTGAATACAAATTCGCCGCGAATCCTTTCAATGAATTCAATCTTTGCGCTTGAGGGCGAATTTTCAATAAAGGTATCTAAAAGATGTGTTTCAAGGCGCACCCTTCCGCTCTGGTCGAGCGTCGGTGCAAGTCCAACATCGGTCACCGAGGGGAAAGCTTGTCCGTTCGGAAGAATTGCTTTTGTGACATAAACTCCGTGAGAGGGAATTGCACGCTTTTCATCCGGATGCTGGTTTATAGTGGGGAAACCAAGCTTGCGCCCGTCTTTTCTTCCTTCCGATACTTCGCAAGTGATGGAATAACGCCTTCCAAGCATTGAAGCCGCAAGTTCAACATCGCCGTCTGTTATCGCAGCTCTGATTCTGCTTGAGGAAACAGGAAGTTCTCCATTATATATGGGATCAAGCGTTATCACGCGATCTTTAAAGTAGTCGCGAAGAAGAATGGGAGTTCCTGCGCGATTCTTGCCGAAGGCAAAGTTGAATCCGCACACAACGCCTACAGCGCCGCATTCCTTCATAAGGATCTCGGTAATAAAATCTCTTGCGTCAAGCCCGCGAAGCTCTTCAAATCCTGCAACAAAGAGGGAGGATATTCCACGTGCCGCAAAAAGCTCTTTACGTTCATTCTTGTCACCAAGAATCTTAACCGTACTTCCGGGAGCATAGCAGGCGGGAGGAACATCAAAACAAAATACAGCGGGTTCTGCATTCAGCTCTTTTGCAAGTGCAACCGCGGCATCAATGACTGCGCGGTGACCAAGATGAAATCCGTCAAAACTTCCGAGAGCAAGAACGCGCCCTTCTGCGGGGAATTGTATGTTCGTGAGAGTGTAATGCTTCATAAGTGCTGATTATTTTTGGGCTATATCGGAAAAATAATATCTTGAAAGCGCATCAAGGATCTCGTCACGGTCAAGCTTCGAGATAAGACCGCGAGCATTTCTGTGGCTCGTGATGTATGTCGGATCTTCAGAAATGATATATCCTACGATCTGGCTTACGGGATTATAGCCCTTTTCAACAAGAGCCTCATAGACCGCAAAAAGAATCTCTCTGATCGTCGCATCTCTGTCGGCAGTAGAGGGGAATTTTCGCGTATCAAAATTTGTATCGTGATTGCTATTTTTGTTAAACATTGCGAATGCCTCCTTGAAGATACAAATACTCATTAATATTATACCCTAAAAATTTCCGAATTTCAATACCTTTTGATATGAAAAATCAAAAAAGTGCAAAATTTAAATAATAATTATATAAAAATAAATACTTTTTAATTTTAAACAGTTTTAAATTTAAAATATATTGACAGATTCAAAAAAATAGGTTATAATGATATAATACCAAAAAAGGAGGAGCGCAAACATGTCGGAAAACAAAGATAAGCTTGATGATTTTTGGAATATAGATTCGTTGGTTCCGAAGCGAAGAGCTCCTTCGGCTTTTGATGATAAACATACGCAAGCAACGGAAATAGAGATCCCCGTGCCCGATAATTCCGCCAAAGCGGAGTCAAGGACAGAAAAGATTCCCGAAGGATCGGTCATCAAGAGATATATTCATCCGCATTCGGAAGAGAGCGAAAAAAAGAAGATCCCCGATCTTGAATATTCGCCCGAAAACTCACTTATCCATAACGTTCGTCTTTATTCTTGGACAACTGCATACCCATATTACGAGCAATTCAGAAAAGCGGCAATTTTTTATTATAATAAGTCCGTGCAGAATGCTTCTCACGAACCGTATTTCTCATATATGCCGCAGTATTCTCAGCTCAACGATAAACAGCTTGGCTTTTATCTTTGGTTCAGAAGCGAGGTTCGTGCGGGAAGATATCCCTCTGTTGATTACAGTTATATTCTTCTTTTGATCTACGAAACAATCAATCTTTCGGATAAAGTCCCTGCGGAGCGTTCTGTTGCTCTTTTATCGGAACTTTGGTTGAATTACAGAAATGAATATCCTCGCCTTGACGTTCAGCTTTCCGAGTGGATATTCGATATGTGTATGATCGAGAGGGTATCGCCGCCGAGCGATATTCTCGGTGAGGTCGGCAATTCACTACCCGCAACGGCGGGACTTCGCGAGTTTTATGCAGATGCGGTAGGAGATTCCAATGCATTTGCCGCGCTTCTTATACGCCATTGCTCGAATTATAACTACAAGAAGAGCAAATTTGCCGCCGGTGAGAATCAACCGATTTATAAAAAGCATATGAGGGGAGTGCTTGCGTATATTATTTCAAGATCAAACGATCCCTCGCATCCCTTTGAGCTCGCGGGTCTGAAGCTTCAGGATAGCCGCAGTCAGCGCGATTCCTATACGGGCGCACTCTGCACGCCTCGCGTGAAAAAACGCATAGAGATCGAATTTTGCTCCTTCTCGCACTCGCATGAATTAAGGTTTATTGTCACAGATATTCTCAAATATGCAGAAAACAGAATTCGTGCCCATATAGGAGTAAAATCAAGACTTTCGGTAAATGCCCTACCCGCGGAGATAAAGAAACTTGCGGATGAATATTTCTCCTCTGAATTGCCGGTTCAAACTATCCATCCGAGCATTCAAGACGAGATCCCCGAATACGAAAAGCTTTATGAGCCAATATCTAAAGGTCTGTCCTTTGAATCTGCGTCACAGATCGAATCTCTTTCTTGGGAGACAACAGGAAAGCTTGTCGAAGCTTTCTCGGAAAATGAAGAAATTACAGAAAATACTATGATAGAGGAAGCCGAATTAACTCCCCCTCAAACCGAAGATGATTTCTTCGCCGCCCTCGGCGAGGTTGAAACGGCGTTTATCAAAGCCGCATTGTCTGAAGATTTTGCAGCACAGGGAAGAATAGCCGCAGAAGCGGGATCGCTCGCTGACGTTATCGCGGATAAGATTAATACTCTTTCCGCGGACACTCGTGGAGACATCCTTCTTGAAGATGTCGGAATCGGATACGCGGTGCTTGATGATTATATTGAAGAAACGAAAGGAGCGCTGAATTATGGCAGATAACAAGAAACAAATTATACCCAAGAGGATACTTGCTTCGCTAATATCTTCTGTTTCCGCGGGCGTTGTTCCGCGCTCGGGCGCACCGTATATTGCGATAGGTAGACAGGATGAGATAGCTGCCTTGCTTTCCGACCTTGAGCTTATGAATGAGGGCGGCGGCAGTATGCGCTTCCTTGTCGGACGCTACGGAAGCGGTAAAAGCTTCTTGATGCAGCTTATCAGAGGATATGCACTTGAACGCGATTTTCTCACAGCCGATTGCGATCTTTCCCCCGAACGCAGACTCTACGGAAGTGGAGGTGCAGGAGTTGCAACTTATCGCGAGCTTATGAAGAACCTTGCCTCTAAGGCTGCCCCCGATGGTGGCGCAATGCCAAAAATAATTGCAAAATGGGTATTCTCACTTCAAGGACAACTGATCTCCGAAGGTATCACACCCGATTCACCAACGTTTTCCGCAAAGCTTGATGCAAAACTCTTCGAAAGCTTGCGTGAGATCGAATTTCTTGTTGGTGGATTTGATTTTTCGCGCGTTATCGGAGAATATTACCGCGCAACGCAACGCGGGGACGATATCCGTGCCGCCGCATGTTTGCGCTGGCTTCGCGGTGAATTTTCAACCAAAACCGAAGCCCGTCGCGAGCTTGGATTTGACGTATCCGCTATCATAGGTGACAATAACTGGTATGATTTCCTCAAGCTTTGGGCGTCCCTTTCGCGAGCTATGGGATACAGAGGTTTGCTTGTTTTCATAGATGAATGCGTAAACCTTTATAAAATTCCTCACAGAGTGTCGCGTGAGAATAATTACGAAAAGATACTTTCAATGTTCAACGATACTCTCCAAGGGCGAGCGCCGCATCTCGGTCTCGTTCTCGGAGGTACACCTCAGTTCCTCGAAGATCAGCGCCGAGGTTTGTTCAGCTATGAAGCACTCCGCAGCCGACTTTGTGACAGCCGCTTTTCATCCGAAAAGCACAAGAACTTCGTTGGCCCCGTTATCAGACTTACAAGACTTTCCGATGACGAGCTTTTGGCACTTGTGGTAAGAATGACGTCGCTCCACGCGCAAAACTTTAACTGGGAGCCTCGCATATCTCGTGACGAGCAAGTCAAATTTGTTCAGATATGTCTTGACAGAGCCGGTGCGAACAGTATGATCACTCCACGTGAAATGCTGCGCGACTATATGACTCTTCTTAATATTCTTATGCAGAATCCGAACGTTAATTTTGATGCAATAGTGGGTAGCGCAGTAACTCTCAAAACCGATGAACCCGAAGCGACCGCGCCTGCAGATACTCCCAGATCTAAGTTTGATCCCGCAGATATTGATTTTTAAGGGGCATCAAGATGGACAGAAACGAAAGTGTATTTGAACGTTTCCCGGATTATATCCGTGAGTACATTTATCAGCATTCTTGGGAAGCGTTGCGAGAGATCCAACTTCTTGCTGCAGAGTCGATCTTTTATACTCAAAACAACCTTCTGCTTACCTCATCAACCGCATCTGGCAAAACCGAGGCGGCTTTCTTCCCAATACTCACAATGCTTGAGGGCAATCTTCCCGAAAGTGTTGCTGTGCTCTATATCGCGCCTCTCAAAAGCCTTATTAACGATCAATTTTCACGCATAGAGGAATTGCTTGATATTTCAGGCATACCTGTAACTCATTGGCACGGCGATGTCGCACAATCTCACAAAAAGAAGCTTCTCGACAAGCCTCGCGGAATATTGCAAATAACACCCGAGTCGCTCGAGTCAATGCTGATGAATAGATCGAACGACCTAATTCGACTCTTCCACGGACTTGAATTTGTAATAATAGATGAGATTCATACCCTTACGGGTTCTGACAGAGGAAATCAGATCATTTGTCAGCTTTGCCGACTTGGCAGACTTATCGGTCATCACCCGAGAAGAATAGGCCTTTCTGCAACAGTCGGTGACGCCGAGCTTGCGGCTGCTTGGCTTGCTGCCGGAAGCGGCAGAGACACGGATGTGCCTGCGCTTACTCCCGAAAAGCTGCGTTGGCGTCTTGGAATGGAGCATTTTTATATACAAAACGACGATCACGTGCAAGCAGAAGGTGAGAAAAAAACCGAAGATTACGGTGCCCAAAAAAAGCGCGCGCAGATCGATTCGGGATACGAATATATCTATGATTGTGTAAGAGATAAAAAGTCGCTTGTATTCTCGAATTCCCGCGAAGAAACGGAATTTGTAACGGCAACTCTGCGACAGATTGCAAAGAATCGAGGCGATAAGGATATATTCCTTATTCACCATGGCAATCTTTCCGCCTCAATCCGAGAAGAAGCAGAGCAAAAGATGAAGGATGAAGATATCCACGCTGTGACCTGTGCCACTGTAACGATGGAGCTTGGTATCGATATTGGCAAACTCGAACGAGTCGTTCAAAATTCTTCGCCAAACTCGGTATCAAGTCTGCTTCAACGTCTTGGAAGATCGGGCAGACGTGGTCAGCCTCCTGAAATGATGCTTGTCTTCCGCGAGGAGAATCCATTGCCGAACACACCCCTTCCTCAGCTGTTCCCGTGGGAATTGCTTCGTGCAATAGCGATAGTTCAACTTTATATCGAGGAAAGATTCATCGAGCCTCCGAGAATCAAGAAGATGCCCTTCAGCCTTGCGTTCCATCAGACGTTAAGTGTTCTTGCGTCAAGCGGAGAACTCACTCCGAGAGCACTCGCCGAAAGGGTGCTTTCATTGCCCCCTCTTTCGGGTATCAGCAAAGAGGATTACAAAACTTTGATGATCTCTATGATCGAAAACGATTATATCGAGATGACGGAAGAGAAGGGCTTGATAGTCGGGCTTGCGGGCGAGAGATTGATCTCGAGCTTTAAGTTTTACGCCGTATTTAAGGATAGCGAGGATTTTACAGTCCGTCACGAATCCGAAGAAATCGGAACCATCACAACGCCTCCTCCCGTCGGCGACAGATTCGCGCTTGCGGGCAGAGTGTGGGAGGTAGAAGAGCTTGACGTTGCAAGAAAACTGATCTACGTTAAACCCGTCGAGGGAAAAATGGAGGTTTCTTGGCCGGGTGACTATGGCGAGATCCATACCGAGATTTTGCAAAGAATGCGCCGTGTTCTAGAGGAGGATGTTGTTTATCCTTATCTCAAGCCCAATGCCGTCCACAGACTTGAGGTCGCCCGTCATCTTGCAAGAAATACGGGTATGCTCGATCATTCGATAGTTCACCTTGGCGGTTATTCCTGGTGCATCTTCCCGTGGCTTGGTACGAGATCATTCAGAACCTTCCGTAAATTTCTCGCTGCTCACGCTTATGAATACAAGATCAGTGGCATAGAGCACGAGGCGGGTGCATACATTACCTTCAAAATGGAAAAGGGTAATGATTGCATCCTCGCCCGTGGACTTGCCGAAGAAGTTAAACGAAACGGAATTAATCCGCTTTCTGTTATTACGTCCGCCGAAAATCCCGTGTTCGATAAGTATGATGAGTATCTTCCCAACTCACTGCTACAAAAAGCGTATGCGGCAGATAAGCTCGATCCAAACGAGGCTGAAAAACGCATTCTTGAAATCTTTGGCGAATATGTCGAATAAAAATATCACCGTCGGTGCTTTTTACCGGCGGTGATCTCTTTTTCGGTAATGTCAAGAAGAAACATGCCTACCCAAAAGATTATAAACGTTGTCAGTATGTAATCGAGCATTGGTGCGTAGTATAATTCAACACCAATACCACCGTTTGCAACTTCCTCATCACAAAGCAAATATATTCCCGAAAGAGCAAGTATTGTAAGACTTGCTCCGAATTTAAAAAAATTAACCGGCAGTCTGCTCATTTTTGAGAATTCAATGAGAATACGGTTTAAAAAGTTTCGTAACAATCTTATTTACTCCTTTCAATGAATATTTGAAAAATATGCAATAAACTGTTTGTTTAAATCCCATATATACAATATTATACTATGATCAAAGTTGAATTTCAAGCGGTAATTGTTTACATCAATATGCAAAAGCAAGCCTACTTTTGGATATTTCTTTTATTTTATACCAAAGTGAGAAGAAATCTTTATAACTTTTGTATTTAAAATGTCATATCAAATGTCGCTCAAAATGCTGTCAATAATCCAAATATTGAAAATATTTGTTGATATTGCACTATAATTCCTGTCAACCGATTCAAAGAAAATTTTTTCGGTATTATGTATAATATTGTTAAAAAAGCAAGATCGAAAGGAAAGTATAATGAAATTCAACGATAAGAAGGGAATAAACGTGTTAAAAAAGGCATCTGCAGAGATTGAGGGGATGAATATTAAATATTCGCTGTTATCTCTGGGCAGAGGTTTTCGTCCCGTATATGGAATTGAGATAAAAGACAGAGAAGAATGCAGACTAAGTTTCTTTGGTACCGATAAAAAACGTGCTGTTTCAATTTTTGATACAATAGTTGAAAACACAGTCACTCCTTGCACGCTGGAGGATATTGCCGAAGATATGGCAAAGTAATTGCGGAAAATTTAAATAATCTATTTACAAATCACGAAAAATATGGTATCATTATTATGTAATACTATTTGAATTTGAAAGGATTGGTGATTTGTATGAAATGTCCTCATTGCGGATGCCTTGAAAGCAAGGTCATTGATTCACGCCAGAATGTTGAAAGCAACAATATCCGCCGCCGCCGCGAGTGTATGGCTTGCCAGAAGCGTTTTACCACATTCGAGGTTGTGGAATCGGTACAGACCATCGTTATCAAGAAAAACGGTTCAAAGCAGCTCTTTGACCGCCAAAAGCTTCTTTCCGGACTCCTCAAGGCGTGTGAGAAGCGCCCCGTGAATGCTGAAACGATCGCAGCAGAGATTGAAGCGGAGCTTCATAACTCGCTTAGACAAGAGGTTACATCGGGCGATCTCGGAGAGATGGTTATGAGAAAGCTCAAGGAAGCTGACGACGTTGCTTACGTTCGTTTTGCCAGCGTTTACCGCGAATTTAAGGATATTGAAACCTTCATTAAAGAACTCAATGAGATCAAGAAAACAAGCGTGGATTAAGGCGGTAAAGGCATGAGAAAAACAAAAATCGTCTGTTCCATAGGTCCTGCGAGCGAAAGCGAAGAAGTCCTTCGCGGCCTTTGTCTTGCCGGAATGAACGTGGCATGTCTTAACTTTTCACACGGCACATACGAAGAGCACGCAAAAAGAATAAATGCTATCAAAAAGGTGCGAGCAGAACTGAACCTTCCAATTGCAATTATGCTTGACACCAAGGGTCCCGAATTCCGCATAAGAACGTTTGAAGCCGGTAAGATATTTCTTAATGACGGTGATAAGTTTACCTTTACCACGGATGATATAGTCGGCAATCAAAATGCGGTATCCGTGTCTTATAAGCACCTTAATGAAGAGCTTGAGGTTGGCGATAAGATACTTCTGAACAACGGTCTTTTAATTTTCACAGTAGACAGCATCGAAGATGGTAATATAAATTGTACTGTTGACTGTGGCGGAGAGCTTTCCGACAGAAAGAGTATGAGCTTTCCGGGCAAGCACTTAAAGCAGGAATATCTTTCCGAGCAGGACAAATCAGATCTGCGCTTCGGCGTTGAACACGGAGTTGACTATGTTGCGTGCTCATTTGTATCCTGCAAGCAGGATATGATAGATATAAGGGACTATCTCGCCGAAATAGGTGGCGGTTATATCGACCTTATTGCAAAGATCGAAAACCAATCAGGATATGACAATATTGAAGAAATATGTGAGCACTGTGACGGTATAATGGTCGCGCGTGGAGATATGGGTGTTGAAGTACCGTTTGAGTATCTTCCCGCAATGCAAAAGCATCTTATTACAAAATGCCGACTTCTTGGTAAGCGCGTGATTACTGCTACGGAGATGCTTGAATCGATGATTCATAACCCTCGTCCGACAAGAGCCGAAATTTCAGACGTGGCAAACGCTGTTTATGACGGAACAAGCGCGATTATGCTTTCCGGAGAGACAGCAGTGGGAGCATATCCCGTGCTCACTGCTAAGACTATGGCAAAGATTGCGGAAACTGCCGAAAGTGACATAAATTATGCTGCCAAATTCTATAATTCTGAATTTACTATCAAAGATTCTGTAGATGCGATTTCGCATGCTACTTGCGCGGTTTCAATAGACATCGGTGCCAAGGCAATCGTTGCTTGCTCACTTTCGGGAATGACCGCGCGACTTGTTTCCAGATTCCGCGCCCCCGTTCCGATAATCGGTCTTACCACAAATGAGATCACGTGGCGTAAGCTTGCCCTTTCTTGGGGTGTAACCCCCGTTATCTGCGATAAGTACACGTCAATAGACGTTCTGTTCTATATTGCTAAGAATACTGCCGCCGAAGTATTCTCGCTTTCGAAGGGTGACAAGATAGTTGTTACCGGCGGTGATATTACAGGCAAATCCGGTAATACCAATCTCATTAAAGTCGAAGAACTTGCTAAATAAACAAATAACCCCGACCGATTCGGTCGGGGTTATTATTATAAGAATTGATCTTATGCGTTAAGTCTTGCCTCGAGAGCAGCAAG
>JAGBRZ010000206.1 GCA_017632155.1 Clostridia bacterium | reverse complement strand
GCTATGAATGCCGAGGGCCGCACTTTCAAGGGCTGCCTCTACTTCGGCCTGATGCTCACCCCCACCGGCCCCAAGGTCATCGAATACAACTGCCGCTTCGGCGACCCCGAAACTCAGGTTGTTCTTCCCTTGCTCGAGAGCGATCTGCTCACCGTTATGCAGGCTGTCACCGAGGAGCGTCTTTCCGAGGTTGAGGTCAAGTTTGCGACTGATAAATCCGCTTGTTGTGTAATTATGGCATCCGCGGGCTACCCCCAGAGCTACGAAAAGGGCTACGAGATCACCATCCCCGCCGAGCTCTCCGACAGCGTTTACGTTGCGGGCGCAGAGCTGAAAGACGGCAAGCTCGTCAACAGCGGCGGCAGAGTCCTTGGCGTAACATCGGTTGCCGACACCCTTGAGAACGCCATCGCGGCTTCTTATAATAAGGTAGAAAAAATTCACTTCGGCAACGCTTATTGCCGTAAAGATATCGGTCAGAGAGCGCTGAAGGCACTGGAAAAGTGAACAGTGTTTAGTGGACAGTGGACAGAAAGATGCGACTGACGGTACACCTATGTTCGCACAAACTATTCCATTAAAATCGAAAATTTCCGAGCCGCATGCTAGGAAATTCACCACAATTATTAATTATTCATTATTCATTTTTCATTATTCATTATGAAAGGTCAATAAAATGGTTTACAGAATTTACGTTGAAAAAAAGCCCGGTTTTGACAACGAGGCGCGCGCTCTTGCAAGTGAGCTCCGCGAGCTTCTCGGTATTTCGGGTGTAAAATCGGTTCGTCAGATCAATCGCTACGACTGCGAAGGCATCACCAAAGAGCTCTTTGACTACTGCGTTCAGACAGTTTTCTCCGAGCCCCAGATGGACTATGCTACCGCAGAGGTCGATCTCGCGGGTGCGCGCGTTCTCGCTTCCGAATTTCTCCCCGGTCAGTTCGACCAGAGAGCGGACTCCGCGGCGCAGTGCATTCAGCTGATCTCCCGCGGCGACCGTCCCACCGTTCGCTCCGCGAAGATCTACGCGATCTACGGTGATATTTCGGACGCCGAGTTTGCCGAGATCACCAAATTTCTCATCAACCCCGTTGAATCCCGCGAGGCGGCTCTCGATACCTTTGAGACCCTCGCGACAGAATATCCCGTTCCCGCTGACGTCAAGATCCTTGAAGGCTTCACCGCCCTTGATCGCGCGGGACTTGAGGCGTTCGTTTCCGAATACGCCCTCGCTATGGACATCGACGACATCACCTTCTGCCAGAAGTATTTCAAGACCGAAGGACGCGACCCCTCGATCACCGAAATTCGTATGATCGATACATATTGGTCCGACCACTGCCGTCACACCACCTTCCTCACCGAGATCGACTCCGTCAGCTTCGAGGACGAGCTTCTCCAAAAGGCTTATGACCACTACATCGGCATCCGCCGTGAGCTTGGCAGAACCAAGCCCGTGTCGCTGATGGACATCGGTACTCTTGCCGCAAAGTATCTCAAGTCCACGGGTCAGCTCCGTAACCTTGACGAAAGCGAAGAGATCAACGCTTGCACAGTCAAGATCAAGGTCACCGTTGACGGCGAGGAGCAGGATTGGCTTCTCCTCTTCAAGAACGAAACACACAACCATCCCACCGAGATCGAGCCCTTCGGCGGTGCGGCAACCTGCATCGGCGGCGCGATCCGTGACCCGCTTTCGGGCAGAAGCTACGTTTACGCCGCAATGCGCGTAACCGGCGCGGCTGACCCCACAAAGCCCATTTCCGAAACCCTCAAGGGCAAGCTTCCCCAGCGTCAGATCGTAACCGGCGCGGCAGCGGGCTACTCCTCCTACGGTAACCAGATCGGTCTTGCAACCGGTCTTGTAAACGAGATCTATCACCCCGGATACGCCGCAAAGCGTATGGAGATCGGCGCGGTTATCGCTGCCGCTCCCGCTGATTGTGTGCGCCGCGAGTGCCCTCTGCCCGGCGACTACGTCATTCTTCTTGGCGGCAGAACCGGACGCGACGGCTGCGGCGGTGCTACCGGTTCATCCAAATCCCACACCGCGACCTCCCTTGCCGATTGCGGCGCAGAGGTTCAGAAGGGTAACGCTCCCGAGGAGCGCAAGCTTCAGCGTCTTTTCAGAAACGCAGAAGCATCCCGCCTTATCAAGCGCTGCAACGATTTTGGCGCAGGCGGAGTTTCTGTTGCTATCGGTGAATTGGCAGATGGTCTTACCATCAATCTCGACAAAGTTCCGAAGAAGTACGAGGGTCTTGACGGCACAGAGCTTGCAATCTCCGAGTCTCAGGAGAGAATGGCTGTTGTTGTTGCCGCAGAGGATGCCGCTCGTTTCATCGAGATCGCAACCGCTGAAAACCTTGAGGCTACCCACGTTGCAACCGTAACCGAGGAAGCAAGACTCACTATGTTCTGGCGCGGCAAGCAGATCGTTGACCT
>JAGBRZ010000205.1 GCA_017632155.1 Clostridia bacterium | reverse complement strand
CTCTTCATACGCAGGACACCGTTCACCTCGGCGACACGTTCACTCTTACCTTTAACGGCGTAAAAGGTGGCAAGGTAGGCGGTAGCGTTTATACGTGGAGAACTCTTTACACGGCAAAAACCGCATTCACAGCCGAGGCGATCGAAGACAAAATGACGGTTGCTTACAACGGTAACGCAACCTTTGAGGTTATCGCAACCGGCGAAAGACTCCTCTATTCTTGGAAAGCCGTAGAAGATGGCGCACCGCAGATCACTTCGGCTACCAATACGGATACGTTGGTCGTTAACGGTAACAAAGCGGGTACTTGGCATTACACCTGTACCGTATGGGAACAAAACAATGGTGACGTGAACTACAAAACGATTACGGTAACGCTTACCGTTGAAGAAAAGGTAGAAACCCCTGCGGATATTTTTATTCCCGCACATCCCATTCCTGTCGGAACAGGTATTGCAGGTGTGGATGACATCAACAACCTCACCGTAATCAAAGGTGAGAGCATTGTCCTGAAGCCCACCTTCACCTTCGGCAAAGATCCCGCTGACCCTTGGCACGGCGGCAAGACCCCCGTTGCGGGTACGCTCAGCTATGAGTGGCAGCTTTGGGTGAATGATCCCGTAAACGGCGTGATCATCAAGGATCTCGGCACCGGCGACACTCTCGTGATCGACGAAAACATTCACGAAACCTATAATATCAATAATGTGTGCAGCTTCAGCATTACGCTGAGCATCACCAACACCGCTATTATCGGTGACGAGGAGCTTACGTCCAGCAATGTGACCGGCGTTACGATCAACGTTGTTTCCGACGGCTCTACTGTAGAGGGTACGGTTGAAAAGAATGAAGCGGTTGCGTATAGTCTTCGCTCCATAGAAAACCCGTTTGAAGATACTGTTGTTTATCTTATGAATGGTGAAACGGTTATGTACGTTACCAACGTTGATGCAGGTGGTAACTATAGATTTACCGGCGTCAAGATCGGTCAATATACTCTTAAGGTTGAAATGCCCGGATACGACCCCAATTATATCGACGAAATTGACGTAACTGCTGACGGTTCTTCCATAATTAACGACCCCATTGCATTGAACATTCATATCTGTGCACCGAAGCTTAGTGGCAAAGACCACGAATACTACCAAGCAGCGAATTGTCAAGATGTTGGTCATATCGAATACTTCATCTGCGAGTGCGGAAGATATTGGGGTAAACTCACCGAGGATGCTGACGATTACGTAGAGCTTCTCAATGGAATTAACGATACCATTCTTTATCCCTCACACAAATATTCGAGTCAGCCTGAGTACGATCTCGATGGCAATATTATGAACACGCCAAGACACTTTGCGGCAAACTGCCATGAAGAAACCACATATTGGTATAAGTGCTCTGAGTGTGGTTCTTGTGCAGGCGATGATCCTTCTGCGGTTGATCTTTACTTCGTAGGTGAGAAGGGGGCTTGCAGCTTCACGGCAGAAATTGCTGACGATTACTACTACGTATCAGGCACAGGCACAACCTGCACCACCAAGAAGTCCTATTACCACGCTTGCGAATACTGCTACGAAAAGGGCACTACCACTTGGGAAAGCAACGAGTACGGTGCACACGATTACGGTGCTCCTACCTACACTTGGTCTGCAAATGGCAGCACCTGTACAGCACAGCGTGTATGCTCCAAGGACAACAGTCACGTTGAAACTGCAACAGCAACCGTTACAAGTGCAGAAAAGACTCCCGCAAGCGAAACTGTAATGGGTTGGACTACCTATACTGCGAACTTCACAGAGAGCTGGGCAACCACTCAGACTAAGGACATTCAGGATATTCCTCTTCTTACTCATACTCACAACTACGGCACAACTTGGAAGACAGATGGTACAAACCACTGGCACGAGTGCTCTTGTGGTGACAAGAAGGATTCCGCAGCTCATACCGGTGGCACCGCAACCTGCACTGCAAAGGCAAAGTGCTCTGTATGTAAAGCAGAATACGGCGAGCTTGCTGAGCATAAGTATAGCGATGCAACCTGCACGTCCAAGGCAAAGTGCTCCGTCTGCGGCGATGAAAAGGGCGAGTTTGCAGCTCACACCTACGTTGATGGCAAGTGCTCTTGTGGAGCAACCGATCCCAACTACACTCCCGGCGGTGATGAACCCGGTACTGACACACCCGGCACCGACGTACCCGGCAATGACGATCCTCAGACTCCCGACGATAACGACGGTCTCGGCACAGGTGCTATCGTAGCTATCGTTGTTGGCTCTGTTGTAGTCGGCGGCGCAGGCATCTTCGCTCTCGTTTGGTTCGTTATCAAGAAGAAAACTTGGGCTGAGTTCCTTGCAATCTTCAAGAAGGGCTAATCACAACAAAACTAAATAACCAAGAACCTATATAAGTAGGTTCAAACAAAAAAGCGGTGGGCTTCGGCTCACCGCTTTTGTCGTTTCTTGTAGATAATTTTTCTTAACGATAATGAGAACCATTATTGACAAGAATAAAATTATATGCTATAATATAGTAAAATATTCCTACGGAGGAAAAATATGCAGACAACTACGGAAACAAAAATGCGAAGCTCCGCTACAAGAAACAGCATTTATGCTTATCTCTGCGGTACGAAGGAGCATCCTTCTGCCGAGATGATATATAACGACCTTAAAGCAGACATTCCCAATCTCTCGCTCGGAACGGTGTACCGAAATCTGAAGCAGTTGGAGGAAATCGGACGAGTTATTCGTGTTACGAAGGTAAACAACTACGAGAGATACGATGCCAACTGCGAGGATCACGTTCACTTTGTCTGCGAGAGGTGCGGACGAGTCATTGACATTATGGATGCAGATATACATAAGGCGACGGCAGCCTTGAACATTCCAAACGGTTCAAAAGTAAAGAGATTGCAAATTGTAATCGAAGGAACTTGCGGAATTTGTTCTGCGGAAAATTAAATCCATACACGCAAATAAGCGCGGTGGGCTTATTAAAGCTCACCGTTTTTGCATACAAGCCGTACTCCCCGGTCCTATCGGATCGGGTGTTAGATTTCACAAAATAGGTTGAAACATATCTACGCGGTCATCTTCCGACCCCCTTGGACGAGCCGCGCCAATTCTTAAATCAAGGAGGTATTTTATTATGCGTTGGGGTAACTGCGCATCGCTACTCGTCATGAGTAGTGATTATGAATTTATGGCTTAACAGCTACTCTACATAATGAAAAACTGAATAAAGAAAAAAAGGCACTTGTTGAATGGTACGCAAAATTAAGCGTATCACGCAATAAGTGCCTTTTTGTTTACCCCTGCGAAAAATGTAGATATATGCCTATTCGTGCTCCCCCTTGTCGGATTTTGAAATTCAAACCTTTCAAAATCAAATCGACAGGAGGAATTAAGCATGAAATATGCACCCGAAAAGGTTTTTATAAAAGAAAATAATACTTACGTTGAGATCTCCTATCAGGAGTTCTGTAGAAAGCAAAATAACGAGTTTAAGGACAAGTTCTTTATCTCCTTACACAATATGCTTATGGAGGTTGACGAGGCGTATTATACGGAATTTTACCGTGAACAGCGCCGTGAAAAATACCTGCGTGAAAGAGCCGTTGAAAAAGGCGATATTTATTATCACTCTCTCGATACCGAGGAATTCTGCGGTGAGGATATTCTCGTTGATCCCGATGAAGATGTAGCACAGCAGGTAACGGACAAGCTTATGGCTGAACACATCCGTTATATTGTTTCTCTTCTGCCGGAGGATGAGCGCGAGCTTATCGAAGCGTTGTTCTTCAATGGCTATTCCGAACGGCAATGGTCGAGAATTTCGGGCATTCCGCAGAGAACAATTTGCTATAGAAAGAATGTAATTCTGCAAAAACTCAAAAAAATTCTGAAAAATTAAAAATTTATTTGCTCAACCCCCTCACTGAATCGGCAGAGAAAGTGAGGGGGCTTTTTCTGTAGGTCTCCTATTGATCCTTGACAACTGAATATCAGCACACTTTTTACTTTCCTTCTGTTGTTCCGTGAGGAACGAGCCACGATAGCGAACGCACGGTCTCCGTGCCTTCAAGACTATGACGTTGCGACGGCAATTCGCAACGAAGGCCACGACAGGCAGAAGGGATAATGATACTTATGTTCAGCTACAGGTCGAGCGTTGAAGCCACAGCAGAATGGTGAGCCGTCG
>JAGBRZ010000204.1 GCA_017632155.1 Clostridia bacterium | reverse complement strand
TACCCTCGTGTCATAAAGAACATAGCGTAGTATAGAAAAGGTAGTACTAACAAGAGGAAATATAACTATACCACTTAAAATTATATTTATAACAGAAAAAGAAAAAGACAAATATATAGATAACCTATAACCACTTTAGTGAGCGAAAGCGGATATAATGCAGCTAATAACAGCCTTCTTCTTTTCTGTTTTCCTTACTTTGAGTCTTGGCATTTTGACAATCAGAGAGTTTATTTTCGAGGTCGAAAATAAGCAGGAGAAAGGCTCTGGGTCGCGAGGCGACCTTTGCCAAAACACATCTGACGGCAGAGCCGACAGAATAAAGGATTGCGGGGATTTTTGGTGTATAATGTTACTGTGGGTCAAAAAACATGGCTGTGGGTCATGGCGTGGAGCGGACGTGTCGAAAACGCCCACATTACGCGATTTATATGGAGGTCTTGGCATGGGGCGCTTACAAAACAAGGAAAAATCAAAATAAAATTCGAAAGGATAATAAAAGATGCAAAAGAACATACCAAAAATCAATTACAAAATCCCAGTTCGTGAGGGGCGGGTTCGCACAATTAAGATCGATATGCGCAAGCACTTTAAGCGTTTTTCTTCTGCCATGACCGTCCTTGAGGTAGCAGAATCGCTATCGTGCAGCAAGAATACTATCTATGCTTTGATACACGAAGGGGCGTTAAAATACGTCACTCACGGACGTGTTATTCGCATTCCAAAGAACGCTTTGATAGACTATTTGGTCGCAGAAAAATGTTTTCAAATTCCGTCCCTTAAAGTATCCCATAATCACTGGACTTCTGAGGAAAAGTGTGGTATTGTTGGTGTTGCCAACGGACGTATCGAGACCAAAACAAAAGAAAAAAGTGAGGTGAACTTATGAAAAAGATAACAGGACACTTGGAAGAAAAGAACGGCAAGTATTATGCTGCCGTCAATCATTATGATGTGTATGGCAAGAGAAAAGTAAAATGGTATCCGCTTGCCCTTGAGGTTCGAGCAGGCACGAAGCGAGAAGCAAATCATCGTCTGAATACGTTGCTGACCAAGCTCAATTCGGGAAACAATTATCTGAGTGATGCGATGAGTCCTGCCGAGCGTGAGCGCAACAGAATTGCCAATATGCCCGTGGAGGATTACCTCTACGAGTGGCTTGAAGGTCACAGAAGAAACGTGAGCAAGACCACATACGATGGATACAAAAAGTACATCGACCTGCGCATCGTTCCGTTTTTCCAAGAGCTGAACTTAAAGGTCAATGAGGTCACTGGTGACGAGATCAATCAGTTCTATGCATCGCTTGCAGATGAAGGACTTAAGGGGACAAGTATGCAGAGGTATCACAGCGTGTTGCATCTCGCATTCAAGTCGGCGTTCAAGCGCAGAATCCTTCCTGCAAATCCCGTTGACCAAGCGGACAGACCTAAGGCGCAACAGTATATTGCGGACTACTATAACCCCGAAGAAATGAAAAAGCTCCTCGAGGTATCACGCGACGACGAGCTACATCTTATCATCCTTCTGGCTTGCTTCTATGGACTGCGACGAAGCGAGATCCTCGGTATCAAATGGTCGGCAATCGATTTCTCCGAGGGGGATAAGGGTTCGATTTCTATCAGACACAAGGTGGTTGAGGAGAGCGACGGAGTGGTTGGATATGACGTGATGAAAACCAAATCTTCCTTCCGCACTCTGCCTCTGCTACCGAACATCAGAGAGGCGCTTCTTGAGGAGAAAGCCAAGCAAATGGAGATGCAAGAGATGTTCGGGAGAGGCTACAACAAAGAGTACCTTGAGTACGTAAACGTGGATGCGATAGGCAATATTTATAATCCCGATTACGTGAGCGAACACTTCGCGGTGCTTCTTAGACGGCACGGACTTCGCAAGATAAGATTTCACGATCTGCGCCACTCTTGCGCGTCAACTATGCTCGCACTTGGCAAACAGATGAAGGATATTCAAATGTGGCTCGGGCACTCGGATATCGGCACGACAGGAAATATTTATAGCCACCTTGACAGTCACAGTAAGGTGCAGACCGGCGCAGCGATATACGAAGCGTTGACGGAGTAAATGGGATAGGAAAAGGGCTACCACTCGGTAGCCCTTGGGGTGTTTATGTAAAAAAATTGAATTTAACTATCTTTTCTTGTAAATCACAAGTTCGGGATTTTCGCCGTTTTCCTCGTATGTACATACCAAAAGGAAGTCCATATTTGCAACTATACCAAAGCATCTGCCACCGAATTCGCTTTCAAGCTGGCTTCCGAGATAGGTTTGCTTATCGTCAAGGAATTTTACTTTTTCTCCATTCGGGAGTGTGTATTCCATATTGACAAACTCCCCCGGTAGCACATTTAGATTTTCTACCTTGGGCAAACCTTCGATATTCAAAAGCGTGTTAAATTCATCGATTAATTGGCGTTTGAGTTCTTCGAGTTTTTCTTTTCCACCGATTTCGGCATATCGCTTCCAAATATCAAGGGTGTATTCGCCGTCAGCATAACACCATTGGCAATATTCCTCATTGAAATTGCCGTCAGCTTCACGGCTGATATTACAATCCTCAATAGGCATTCCGCAACACTGGCACACTAACTCTCTCGGAGAACCGAGAAGCGTGTTGATAGACACGGCAAACAATTTTGAAAGTAGCTTGAGAGCATCTATGTTTGGTATCGTTTCGCCGTTTTCCCAACGAGAAACTGCCTGACGAGTTACAAATACTTTTTCTGCAAGCTCCTCTTGTGAGAGCCCTTTTTTCGTTCTTAATTCGTAGATTAAATCTTTCGTTTCCATATGATTACCGCCTCTATAAGTTGTGATTATATTATACCATAGGTTGCCGACAATGACAAGCAACCCGTCGTTGCTATATACGATGCGCTGACGGACTAAAGGGGAAAGAAAAAGGGCTACCGTGGGGTAGCCCTTGAGGTCTATAATAAAAACGCAATAACACAAGCAACAACAATTAAAAACGATGCAACAATACCGAGACATCCAGCGGTTGTTTTGTTTGGAGTATTGTTGTATGTATAAGTCTGTTGAGGTTGCTGTTTTGGTTGTGTAGTTGAAGCAGGACGCGGCTGAGTTGTTTGCTTCCTCAACAGAGCAATAGGGTCTGTTTGATTTAATATTCTTGCCCTAAAAGAACGAACAAAGTCAATATCTTCTTG
>JAGBRZ010000026.1 GCA_017632155.1 Clostridia bacterium | reverse complement strand
TCCGAAAGCTACGCAGCTGCGGGCGTTGATATTACCGCCGGCTATCGCGCTGTTGAGCTTATGAAAAAACATATCGCACGCACCAAAAACGAGGGCTGCCTTGACGACGTCGGCGGCTTCGGCGGCTGCTTCGGTCTGCCCATCGCAGGTATGGAAGAGCCCGTTCTCGTTTCGGGCACCGACGGCTGCGGCACCAAGGTAAAGATGGCTATCCTTATGGACAAGCACGACACCATCGGTATCGACGCCGTTGCTATGTGCGTAAACGACATCATCTGCTGCGGCGCGCGTCCCCTTTTCTTCCTTGACTACATCGCTTGCGGCAAGAATATTCCCGAAAAGATCGCAGAGATCGTCGGCGGTGTTGCCGAGGGTTGCGTTCAGTCGGGCGCGGCACTCATCGGCGGCGAGACTGCAGAGCATCCCGGTATGATGCCCGTAGAGGAATACGACCTCGCAGGCTTCGCAGTCGGCATCGTTGACAAGAAGAAGATCCTCGATAACACCCGTATGGCTGAGGGCGACGTTGTGATCGCTCTTCCCTCCACCGGTATCCACTCCAACGGCTTCTCCCTTTGCCGTAAGGTATTTGATATCGACAACAACAACCCCGAGCTTTACGTCCCCCGCGAAGAGCTTGGCGGCAAGACCATCGCAGAAGCTCTGATCGTTCCCACCCGCATCTACGTCAAGTCCATCCTCGCACTCCTTGAGAAGGTTGACGTCAAGGGCATCTCCCACATCACCGGCGGCGGATTCTACGAGAATATCCCGAGATCCATCCCCGCAGGACTCGGCGCAAAGATCGAAAAGAGCGCGGTAAAGATCCTCCCCATCTTCGATATGATCGCAAAATGGGGCAACATTCCCGAGCGCGATATGTTCAACACCTATAACATGGGCGTTGGCATGAGCGTTGTTGTTCCCGCCGGCGAGGTCGAGACCGCTATCGAGATCCTCAAGGCACACGGCGAGGATGCATACGTCATCGGCGAAATCGTTTCCGCAGATAAGCTCGGCGGAGAGCAGATAGAGATCGTATAATCTGCAAAGGGAAAAGGTGAAAGGTAAAAGGGAAAAGGTGTGGAGAATTTCCGTCGCTTCGCTCGGAAATTTCCATTTATATTAAAATACTTTTTGAGCAAAGCGAAAAAAGTTACCTTCCCTTTTCCCTATTCCCTTTCACCTTGTACCTCTTCAAAATAACATCATCCCAATAAAATTGGAGTACTAATAATGGACAAAACCAAAAAGATCGCCGTCCTCGTCTCCGGCGGCGGCACTAATCTTCAAGCTCTGATCGACGCAGAAAAACGCGGCGAGCTCGGAGCGGGCAAGATCAGCCTCGTTCTTGCATCAAAGCCGGGCGTTTATGCGCTTGAGCGTGCGGCGCAAAACGGGATCGACTCCGTCGTCCTTCCCCGCAAGGATTACGCCGACATTGCCGCATATTCGAAGGCTCTTGCAGAAACGCTGACCGCGGCGGGCATCGACCTCGTCGTTCTCGCGGGCTTCCTGACCATCTTTGACGAGCAGGTCTACGAGGCGTTCCCCAATAAGATCCTCAACGTTCACCCCGCGCTGATCCCCTCCTTCTGTGGAAAGGGATTTTACGGTCTCCACGTTCACGAAGCCGCGCTCGAAAAGGGCGTCAAGGTTTCGGGCGCAACGGTTCACATCGTCATCCCCGAATGCGACGCGGGACCCATCGTGCTCCAAAAGGCTGTTGAAGTAAAGCAGGATGACACCCCCGAAACCCTCCAGCTCCGCATTATGCAGGAAGCCGAGTGGAAGATCCTCCCCGAAGCCGTCCGCCTCTTCTGCGACGATAAGATCGAGGTAAGGGATAATAAGGTATTTATCAAGTAAGTGGCTAGTGAAAGGAAAATTTCCGCAGCGGAAATTTTCGATTTCGATTTATTTGATAGAACAAAAAGTAATTTTATAACGAGCAACAAGATTATCGTTTTAGCTTAAATCATATCACGAGCTTGTAGGGGAGGGCGTCCTCGACCTCCCATGCTATGCAAAATTATATGATGAATTAAATACAGAAAATTAAACTTGATTTTCTTGATTTAATCCACATCGCTAATTTAATTGAGCTTGGGAGGTCGAGGACGCCCTCCCCTACAAGCTCGTGATATAGTATTATTTATAATTTTGTTTATCTCTCGTTTCAAAAATCCGTATTAAATTTAAGGAGATAAAAATGAAGATCTCAACTATCGCACAGGAACTGAACTCCCTTGCTTACCACGGCAGAGGAATCATTATCGGCAAGAGTGCCGATGGCAAGAAGGCTGTCACCGCTTACTTCATTATGGGACGCAGCGTCAACAGCCGCAACCGCGTATTCGTCCCCGAGGGCGACGCTATGCGCACCAAGGCTTTCGACGAATCCAAGATGGTTGACCCCCATCTTATCATCTACTACCCCGTCCGCGTGCTCGGCAACAAGACCATCGTCACCAACGGCGACCAGACCGACACCATCTACAACCTTATGGACAAGCAGATGACCTTCGAGCAGGCTCTTCGCACCCGTGAATTTGAGGACGACAAGCCCAACTTCACACCCCGCATTTCGGGTATCATCCACTGCGAGGGCGGCGAAATGAACTATGCAATGTCCATCCTCAAGAGCGCAGAGGGCGACGATTCCTCCTGCGAGAGATTTACATACGCATATTCGAACCCCATCTGCGGTAAGGCAAAGTTCATCCACACCTACAACTCGGACGGCGATCCCCTTCCCTCCTTCGAAGGCGAGCCCAAGACTCTCGAGCTTCCCAACTGCTCGATCGACGAGCTGACCGACCTCATCTGGACCAACCTCAACGAGGACAACAAGGTTTCGCTCTTCGTCCGCTACATCGACATCGAGTCGGGCGAGACCGAAACAAGGATCGTAAATAAAAATAACTGAGGTATATAATATAATGAAGACTTTTGAACTGAAATACGGTTGCAACCCCAACCAGAAGCCTGCATCCATCTATATGCACGACGGCTCCGATCTGCCCATCGAGATCCTTTGCGGTCGCCCCGGCTACATCAATTTCCTTGATGCTTTCAACTCCTGGCAGCTTGTCAAGGAGCTCAAAGAAGCTCTCGGACTTCCCGCAGTTACATCCTTCAAGCACGTTTCGCCCACCTCCGCCGCTGTCGGCAATCCCCTTTCCGACAAGCTCAAAAAGGCTTGCTTCGTTGACGACATCGAAGGCCTTGACGAATCCCCCCTTGCTTGCGCTTATGCAAGAGCGCGCGGCGCGGACAGACTTTGCTCCTTTGGCGACTGGGTCGCTCTTTCCGACGTCTGCGACGTGACCACCGCAAAGATGATCGCGCGCGAGGTTTCCGACGGTATCATTGCTCCCGGCTACGAGCCCGAGGCACTCGAGATCCTCAAGGGCAAGCGCGGCGGTAACTACAACATCGTTAAGATCGATCCCAATTACGTCCCCGACGTTCAGGAAAAGAAGCAGGTCTTCGGCATCACCTTCGAGCAGGGACGCAACAACTTCAAGATCGACCGCGAGCTCCTCTCCAACATCGTCACAGAGAACAAGGCTCTCTCCGACGAGGCGGCACGCGACCTTATCATTTCGCTCATCACACTCAAATATACACAGTCGAACTCTGTCTGCTACGCAGTTGACGGACAGGCTATCGGCGTTGGCGCGGGTCAGCAGTCGAGAATCCACTGCACAAGACTTGCAGGCACCAAGGCTGATACCTGGTTCCTCCGCCAGCACGACAAGGTGCTGAACCTTCCCTTCCGCGACGATCTCAAGCGCGCAGACCGCGACAACGTAATCGACGGCTACATCAACAAGAACGAGGAAGACGTTTGCGCAGACGGCATCTGGCAGAAGTATTTCACCGAGCAGCCCGCTCCCCTCACCGCAGAGGAGATCCGCGCATATCTTGACACCATCACCGGCGTTGCACTCGGTTCGGATGCGTTCTTCCCCTTCTCCGACAGCATCGAGCGCGCAAAGAAGAGCGGCGTTTCCTACGTTGCCGAGCCCGGCGGATCCATCCGCGACGACGCCGTAATCGAAGCCTGCGACAAGTACGGCATGATCATGGCGTTTACCGGTATGCGTCTGTTCCATCATTAATGATGGAATAAGTGAAAAGTGATAAGTGGAAAGTGAAAAGTTTCGGAAACTTTTTTCGCTTCGCTCAAAAAGTATTTTTATTAAAATGAAAATTTCCGAGCAAAGCGAGGAAATTCACCATAACTTTCCACTTTACACTTTCCACTTTACACTTTTTATTTTCCCCAACAAAATTCAGAACAAGGAATAAAATCAATGAATGTTCTCGTCATCGGCAGCGGCGGCCGTGAACACGCCGTGATCAAAGCGATCAAGAAGAATCCCACCGTCGAGACCATCTGGTGTCTGCCCGGAAACGGCGGCATCGCGGCCGACGCGACCTGCGTTAACATCGGCGCAAAGGACATCGAAGGTATCGTTAAATTCGCTTCGGAAAATAAAGTCGACTACGCCATCGTGACCCCCGACGATCCGCTTGTTCTCGGTTGCGTTGACGCGCTTTCCGCCATTGGAATTCCCTGCTTCGGCCCCGACAAAAAGGCGGCTATCATTGAAGGAAGCAAGGCTTTCTCGAAGGATCTTATGAAAAAATACTCGATTCCCACCGCCGCTTACGAGATCTTTGACGATATGGACAAGGCAATCGCCTATCTTCAGGACAAGGATATGCCCATCGTCATCAAGGCGGACGGACTTGCGCTCGGCAAGGGCGTTATCATTGCCGAAACTCTCGCCGAGGCAGAGGACGCGGTTCGCTCTATGATGGCGGACAAGGTCTTTGGCGCATCGGGCGACCACATTGTTATCGAGGAATTCCTCACCGGACCCGAGGTTTCGGTGCTTGCATTCACCGACGGCAAGGTCGTTGTTCCGATGGTTTCCTCAATGGACCACAAGCGCGCGCACGATAATGATGAAGGCCTCAACACCGGCGGCATGGGCACGGTTGCGCCCAACCCCTACTACACCGCCTCCATCGCCGAGGAATGTATGAAGACCATCTTCGTTCCCACAATGAACGCGATGAACGCCGAGGGCAGAACCTTCAAGGGCTGCCTCTACTTCGGACTTATGCTCACCCCCAAGGGTCCCAAGGTCATCGAATACAACTGCCGCTTCGGCGACCCCGAAACTCAGGTTGTTCTTCCCTTGCTCGAGAGCGATCTGCTCACCGTTATGCAGGCTGTCACCGAGGAGCGTCTTTCCGAGGTT
>JAGBRZ010000203.1 GCA_017632155.1 Clostridia bacterium | reverse complement strand
AGCGAGGAGTTCAGAGATTATCTTGCAATTGTAATCACACGCAGTTGTACGGCTGATGAAGATTGGGAGGAGTGCTGATGAACATAACGCTGACAATCAATCCACGGTTTGAAAGCGTTATCCCGCCGATGACTACCGCAGAGCTTGTCCTACTTGAAGAAAATATCTTGACTGATGGAAGAGTGCTGATGCCAATTGTTGTTTGGAACGGCACGATCATCGACGGACATAAGCGCTTTAAGATTGTCGGGAAACATCCCGAGATAGAATACAGCATAACTGAGCTATTCTTTGAGGATGAGTTTGAGGCGATTGCGTGGATATGTAAGAATCAGCTTGGACGAAGAAATCTTCCCGAAGAATACAAGAAGTATCTAATTGGCAAACGGTATGCTGCCGAAAAGAAAGACAACGGCATCTATATCGGCGAACGACAAAAACGCGGTGAAGGGCAAATGGGTCAAAATGACCCACCTCGCGATCACGGAACACGCTCGGTAGTCGCAAGAGAGACGAACACAAGTGAGAGTTACGTTAAACGTGCAGATCTTTATGCAAGAGGGATCGATGCTGCTGAAACGGTAGTTCCCGGTATAAAAGATGAAATACTGTCGGGAGCATTATTCACTACTGCCGAGGAAGTAATGTTGATGGCAAAGATGACTCCTGAAGAAATTAAAAAACTTGCCGAAGATTTGAGACTTCCGAAAAAAGATAGAGAGCAAAAGAAAAAAAGCGATAAGCCGATTGAAGAAAGTATACTCGACTCTATGCTCGGTGCGGTGAATCAATTTGTTGGTACTTGTGGGAACTATCTCGCAAGATTCCCAAAACTTTGCGAGGATGACATATATAAAGAAAAGGTAAGAGAAATCCTCAACATAACAAGAAAATATATTGATGAAATTGAAGGAGAGTTGAAATGAGAAACAATATGAACACATCGGTAAACAAGAGAATAGACAAGATCAAAGAAGGACGCGGCTATGAAATGGCATCCGTTCATAGTTCCATTATTCATACATCACCATATCAGCGTGAGTTTGACGAAAGAAAAGTTAGACGTATTGTTGAGAACTTTGATGAGCGCATCGCAAACGAACCCAAGTTGAGTCTACGCAATGGAGAGTATTACGTTTTTGACGGGCAACATACTATTGCCGCGAGAAAAATGAGAAATGGTGGTAAAGATTTGAACATCGTCTGCAAGGTCTTTTACGATATGACAGAGGAGGATGAGGCGCTTCTGTTTGCAGAGCAAACGGGATTTTCCTCAAAGCCTACGCCTGGGATTACGCTTCGCGCCAAAATTCTCGGATACGATGGAGATTCAATCGCATTTGTTCGTGCGACAAAATCTGTAGGACTTCAGCCGAGCTATTCGGGTGTTTGCGGTCTATACCGTCTCAGATGCATCAATACTGCAAAGAAAGCATACCACCGCGTCGGAGAGAAGCACTACATCGAAGCTATGAAGCTCATTGTAGAAGCGTGGGGTGGAAAACCCAGATCCTTGCTGATGGAAATCGTAACCGCTATGTGCGATTTTGTTCATATCTATTATGATGAATACGACCACGAAGCGCTTGTGGGCAGACTATCCTTTGCAGATCCTTATCAGCTCGTTCTCAGAGCACGCGATCCCATTAATAGGGACGCGGGGAAAAAGAAGGCGGTGGCATATATCCTTGAACTGTATAACAGAGAAAAAATCGGTGATGCCTTGCCCGTTAAATTCTGACATTCTTTCATAACTATATTCCTTTCATTACAGGAGAACCGCCCAAAATAACGTGGGCGGTTCTCGCATTACATAGCCGATAAAAAAGTCGGTAAAACATAACGGAGGTTCACAGATGATGGAAAGAAAAATCAGACGCGGTGAGATCTACATCGCTGACCTCGACCCCGTGGTAGGGTCGGAGCAGGGTGGAGAGAGACCCGTGTTGGTCATTCAAAATAACGTAGGAAATACGCATAGTCCTACTGTGATCGTGCTTGCAATCACAAGCCGTTGTCAAAAGAAAAAATATATGCCTACCCACATTCCGATCGAAAGCAGCGATCTTTCTATGAGTTCTATTGCACTTGCAGAGCAGGTAAGGACGGTAGACAAAACAAGGCTTACTCGATATGTCGGACGAGCAAGCAAAGAGTCGATGGATGCTGTTGACCAAGCGTTGAAGGTCAGTATGGGGGTAGAGTAAATGAGTGAACAAAGCAAAAATCAAATGATCTATCTTGTATCCCTTGATGTTCTTCGCAGGCTTGCAGAACGTGGAATAGATAGGAAGATACTTGATCGCTTAAACAAAAGAAATGCAGAAAAAACAAATTGTGCGGTGATCGAAATCGCATAAAAATCGCATCCTTGAGGGATTTTCAAAAATCAGTAAAATTATAGTACAAAAGAGAGGAGGTAGCCGTATGAATAACGGAACAAGAGAAGTAAAAGTTATAAAGCCAACGCTTGGTGCAAATGCTGAACGCAAATTAAGAGTTGCGGCATATTGCAGAGTTAGTACAGATTCTTCGGATCAGATCAATTCATTTATTGCGCAGATGCGCTATTATAGCGATTATATCCGAAATCATGAAAGTATGGTCTTTGTAGATATATATGCCGACGAAGGCATAACGGGAACTTGTATAAATAAGCGAGACGAATTTAAGCGGATGCTTAAGGATTGCCAAAATCGTAAGATCGACCGCGTGCTTGTAAAGAGCGTTCAGAGATTTGCAAGAAACTCGCTTGAGTGCATTGAAAGTGTTCGCGTTTTGGCAGAGTGTGGAGTTAGCGTTTATTTTGAGAGCGATAACATAGACACGAAAAATATGAACTCTGAAATGATTCTTTATATAAAGAGTGCATTTGCGCAGGGAGAGTCTATTTCGGCATCGAAACGAATGTCAACATCTTATAGAATGAAGATGGAAGATGGTACGTTTGTTGCAACGAGTGCTCCATACGGTTATCGCCTTATAGATAAGCAACTGATAGTTTGTCCCGAAGAAGCGGAAATCGTAAAGAAAATATTTGCTTGGTACTTAGCAGGAGTAGGAATGAACGCTATCGCGGCAACACTCAACCGAGATATGGAGGAACCGTTTTGGGCGGTGTGTCATATCCGCTATATTCTATCCAACGAGAAATATATAGGGGACACCATGATGCAAAAAACATATACGCCACCTATGCTACCACTCCGAAATCGCCCAAACAGAGGTGAACGCCCGAAGTATTACGCAGAAGATACACACGAAGCCATTATATTAAAGGAAGATTTCGAAGCTGCACAAATGCTACGTCGCAGACGTGAAGAAAAGTATTTGAAAGAGGGAAAGGGCGAAAAGCTCTTTTTAAGCGGAAAGATTCGATGTAGAGAGTGCGGTTGGGTGTATAAAAAACTGATCCGCAAAGAGGAAGTGTTTTGGGTTTGCAGTAAAAAAGGCAATTCCGGTATAGCTTGTAAAAGCCGTGCTTATTCAGATGTAGAGGTGTTTTCAGCTTTTGTCCAAATGTATAATCGCTTTCGTCAAAATGAAAAAGTGTTGTTGGACGAAACAATAACGCAACTGCAAAATCTCAAGACAAAGATCACAATGGGGAACTCACAGGTAGCAGAAATCGACGGTGAGATAGCAAGCTTGAGTGAACAAAACTCAATGTACTCCAAGCTGCATACCAAAGGTATTATTGATGACGTAACTTACTTTGAGAAAACGGACAGTATCAAAAAGCAGATAGAAGATCTTCGAGTTAGAAGAAACAAATTGCTGTCTGAGGATGAAGATGAGCGGTGTATTGAGGAACTTCGACACTTAAAGCGCATACTGAATGATTCTCCGAAAACGTTATCGGAGATAGACAAAGAACTTTTTACTTCTATTGTGACAAAGATTTACGCAGAACAAAATGGCGATATAACATTCTGCTTGCTTGGTGAGCTTCAATTAAGAATGGAGGTGAAGTGATGGCACTTCGTATGATTAGCTATGGGTATAAAATGGTCAACGGTATTCTTACTGTCAACGATGAAGAAGCAAGAGTAGTGGTTGAGATCTTTCAGCGTTACGGAGCGGGAGAAATCCTTAAAGCCATCGCGGATGACCTTACTGAGCGTGGAGTCATTTTTTATCAAGAGAAAAACGTTTGGAACAAAAATATGATTGCCCGTATTATTGAAAACAAAAAATACATAGGCGAGGACGGCTATCCCGCTATTGTCAGCGATGAGGATTATGAACGAGCCTATAACCTTAAATCTCAAAAAGGAATAAAGAAGGTGGAATACAGCCCGGAGGTGGAATATCTCAAGGATACAATCGTATGTTCTCAGTGCGGAAAGAAGTTATATCGACACGCAACGTGGAGCAAAAGAGAAAAGTGGTTTTGTACCAATGGCTGTAAGAATGATATTTATATTGGGGATCAAGAAATATTCGATGCAATAACAGATGCCTTTGTTAAAGCCAAGAGCAATCCGAAAAGCGTTGAAAACGAAGGTAAAGTCGATACCTATAATCCAAGTTTGGCGATTGTTCGCCAAAACAACGAAATAAACCGCCTTATGGATCAAAGCAAAGTTCAGTTCCAAGCGGTAAAGAAGCTTATATTACAGTGTGTTGAAATGAAGTTTGAATGTTGTAGTGAAAACAAATCCGAATCGCACACTGTATATATTAAGGAAAGCTTGGAGAGATGGACCACGGATGAAGCGGTTCTTCCGCTTATGGAAAAGATAGTAGATACCATTTCTTTAGAAAAAGATGGAAGTATCACGATCACTTTAATAAATCAAGGAAAGATAATCGGGAGGAGATAACAAATGCAAGTAGCTATACCATCGACTAAGATAGTAACAAAAATTGAAGCAAATCCTCTACTTGTAAGCAGGGAAAATGAATATAGGCAGCTCCGTGTCGCTGCATATTGCCGAGTCTCTACCGATAGTGATGAGCAGCTTGACAGTTATGAAGCACAGTTGGCTTATTACACCGATGCCATTGCAAAAAATCCTAAATGGCGTTTTGCAGGGATATACGCTGATGAGGGTATTACCGGAACTCAAGCAAATAAGCGCCCCAATTTTCAAAAAATGATTCGTGATTGCGAAAAGGGAAAGATTGATTTTATCCTTACCAAATCGGTTGCTCGTTTCGCAAGAAATACCGTTGACAGTTTGAAATATGTTCGTAAGCTAAAGGCTATGGGCATAGGCGTTTTCTTTGAAGAACAAGCACTTGACTCGATGAAATCAGAAAACGAAATGTTTCTCGGTTTGTATAGCGTTATGGCGCAGGCAGAAAGTGAAAATATCAGCGCGAACGTGCGTTGGGGTATTCAACAAAGAATGAAGTCAGGTACCTTCGCGTTTCGATATACCATTTTAGGGTATAGGAGAGGTGAAAATGGGGAACCCGAAATAATCCCGGAAGAAGCTGAAGTTGTAAGAAAGATATTCAATATGTATCTTGAGGGTGCAAGCCTCGATCAAATCAAATCTTATCTTGAAACAAACGGTATTAAAACAAAAAAAGGCAAATCCGTTTGGAGCAAGCAGATCATTCAAGATATGCTTTGCAATGAGAGATTCGCGGGTGATATGCTGTTGCAAAAGACGTATATTGAGAACTGTATAAATAAAAAGGTAAAGAAAAATCGCGGTGAGATGGCTAAATATCTTATTACCAATAACCATCCTGCCATTATTTCAAAAGAAACCTTTAAGTTGGTTCAAGCGGAAATCGCCCGAAGAAGTAGCAAGAGAAAGACATCGGATTTAAGCATTACCGAGCAGGGAAAGTATAGTGGGAAATTCGCTCTTACTGAAATTCTTGTGTGTGGAGAGTGCGGAAGTCCTTATCGCAGAAAAACTTGGGTAATCAAGGGCGAAAAGAAAAGAGTTTGGAGATGCCTTAACCGAGTCGAGCACGGCACTCAATATTGCAAGCATTCAGTATCTATTGATGAAGAAAAATTGCAAGAAGCTATTTGCAGTGGCTTGCGTAATGCTTTTGAATATCGCGATGAGGTATCCGAGCTTATTTTGTCCGGACTGTCTTATGCTGTAACGGGTGATGATAACATTCTTGATGCTTACGTTATTGAGCAGAAAATCAAGGACCTTAAGCAAGATATGGAAGATATGATTACGATGAGCATGAGAACTGAGGGAGATACCGAAAAGTTTGAAGTTGAAATTCGGAAAATATCTGATCAACTATGCGCGATGAGAAGTCAGCTTGAAGTGGCACGTACCCAAACACAAGCAAGTGAAAAAGTAAACCAAGAGATTGAGAGTATCAAGATGTTTCTCTCTGATACTGAGATCAATTTCTCGGAGTACAATGAGATCGTTGTACGCAAGCTCATTGAGTGTATCCGTGTAATGCCCGATGGAACTCTTGTGATTGTTTTGAAGGGCGGAATGACTATCGAAGAACAAATTGCCGCATAGGTTGTTGGTTCGAAAAATAGCAGGGGAGAAAAAGAATCACCTTTCGATTCTGAACCATTAGTGTTCAAATGGAAGGTGATTTCTTTATATATCAACATCAAATGTTAATGTTACGGAAAATCTTGATAAATTACATAGAGGTCGGTGGTTCGAAAACGAGCAGGACAAAACGGAATTTACAACATCAAAAATGCCCAAAACCCTTGTAAAATAAGGCTTTTTCGGCAATAGTCTTTCCGTCTTGATTAGACAAAAAAGGCACCAAGGAATTCATTCCTTGGTGCCTTTTTTCGTTTCTATCTTATGGCGATGAACCACTGGTGTTTGCTCCGCAAACAGCAAAGTTTGCGGTAGTTCAAATTATATTTTACCACTCACTCCATCCGCAAACGGTGGTTCTGAGCCCGGCAATCGCCTCAGCTTCTTTTGTTAGGCTCGAACCAACTACAACCTATACTTAACAGTCTGTTTGCGGCTTCAGCCGCAAGCCTGACCGCTTATTCTCGCTGCCGCTTGCGGCATGAGGTCCAGTGGACCTCAAGAGAATATGTGCTGTTGACGCCATAGGCGGCAACTGGGTTAATCCAGGTTGTCTTCTATATTTTCGCACTTCCTTTGTTCGAGCCCAGTATTCGCCTCGGTTTTTCTGTTGTCTGTGCTTCTTGTTCTTGGTTCAGCGACGACTTATACTTAACAGGCAGCTCGAGGCT
>JAGBRZ010000202.1 GCA_017632155.1 Clostridia bacterium | reverse complement strand
TATAACCGCACTCACCGCAGGTGAATGTCTTAATACCCTTAGAAGTATGCGTTGCGGGTTCGGTTACAACACCCTCATCAAAGTTGTGAGGCGCTGTTTGGCTTTCGTTACAGATACAGAAGCGGATATGTGTGTTTGCTTCATCGAGCTTGTTGATCACCCACTCGCCCCACTCATGCTCCGTAAGCGCGGGAATATCCTCGGTGTAGAAATATCCGCAATCGGAGCAAGTGTATTTCTTTTCTCCCCCAGCTTCGTGCGTAGGAGCCTGCGTTACTTCACCGTCATCAAACTTATGATCTGCAGTTTCGGACTCGTTACAGCTGCAGAAATGGCTGTGAGTCTTTCCGTCATTATTGGGAGTCCAAGCGCCGAACTCATGGTCTGTGGTAGGAATATCCTCTGTCCTCGTATGCATGCAAGTCTGACAGGTGTAGGTCTTAACTCCGGTTTCCTTGCAAGTAGGTTCTTTGGTGATCTCGCCGTCATCCCACTCGTGAGGAAGAGTTTCGAACTTATCGCAGTTGTCATCCATGCACTCGCGCTTGTGGTTTTCGTCACCGTTAGGCGCCCAGTCTGTCCAAGTGTGCTCCGTCATCGGGATTTCCTCGGTCTTTGTATGACCGCATGTGCCGCAGGTATAAGTCATAACACCGGTAGAATAGCAGGTAGGAGATACAGTTTCAACACCGCCATTCCAATCGTGGTCTTCCTCCTGATAGCCGTGGCAGATGTCGCAATACATTCTGTGCGTATTTTCGTCGTAAACCTGCCATTCGCCCCATTCGTGGCCTTCGAATTCTTCCTCAACGCCGCAATTTCTCTTGCAGTTACGGATGTGAGAGTCTACGCTGTCATATACCCATTCGCCCCAGTCATGGCCAAGCTCCTCTCCCGTTTCGGTTTTGGTGGCACCGCAATCCGAGCAGGTGTATGTGGTCTTGGCGCCTTCGGTGCAGCTGGCAGCGCCGCTTTGAACGCCGCTATCCCAGTTGTGCGGCTCTGTTTCTTTCTCGGTACAGCCTTCTAAGGTGCATTGGCGAGTATGTGTTTCGGTTGTATGGTCATCCACCCAATTACTCCAGGAATGTTCGTGCGCAGTGCGTTCCTCCGTATGGCTCGGGTCTCTCTTACAAACTCGTTCTTCCTTTGTCGAATCGGTCAAGGAAGGTGTCCACTCACCCCAATCGTGCCCCAAAGCGGGTATCTCTTCGGTATGATACTTTGTATCACACGCGCAGTCGTCTGCCGTACAAACGTACTCTTTTATACCGTTTTCCGTGCAGGTCGGTTCCTTTGTTACAGTGCCTTCGTCATAAATACATTCTGATTGCCATATTTGTGCCTCGCAGGGCCAGTTTTCGCAATCGCGGTAATGTCCCATTACCCACTCACCGTCAATTTGCTTGGCTCCTCTGTACCAATCGGACCAGCGATGCTCCGCATATTCGACGGGGCCACCACATTCTGTGCAATATACAACGTGATGAACGCCGTCGCCGGTATCTCTCCAATAGTTGGGGTAATATCTGCCGGCTTCTTCACGGGTGTGATACTCGTGATATTCACCGCCGCAATCCGTACAGGAGACCCAGTGTCCTAACTCATAATCTTCCGTATCGGGAGTGCATCCACGGTTTTCGTCCTTGTTATGAGAACCAATATCGAATGCCGTGCAGCCGTCTACCGTGCAAACACGCTTATGATTTTCCTCATTCATCTTTGTCCAAGGACCCCAAATATGCTCGTGATACTCTTCTCCCGCATCGGAGCAGTAGAGGTAAATGGGATACTGGGTGCCTTCCAGCTCCTCCCAGAAGCTGTCGGATGTCATAATAAAGTTCTTTTTCTCGCCGTTGACAAGGAAGCGCAGTGCATGCTCCAACTGACCGTCGGAATTGAGGTTGTGGAACGATTCGGTGTAAAGGATGACAGCATCATCGGGATAGTCCTCCCCATAGATAGGCTCATAGAGGTAGCTGTTAAGCTCCTTACCGTCCTTACCAAACAGAACGCCCCACCACTTGGAGTCGCCCTGTTCATAGGGCTGCTGATAGAAGTTGTTGTCAATCGTCACTACGGGGCGAATCCAGAAGTTGGGGATACGGAAGGTGAAATCGTTCTCGTAGTCCTTCACGGTGGCGCCGTCACCATAGTATTGATCTTCCAGCTCATCATCGGAATACTTGCGCTCCATGATCCACTCCAGCGCGTCAAGCCCCTTTACCGAGATGGTGCCGTCAGCGGCGGGCGTGACAGGGATCACTCCCATTATGTGCAAACCGGGAATATAGCCGTCGGTATATTCATTCTCCAGATAGAACAAGTATTCCCAGATTTCTTCACTATCAAGTACTCCATCGGGCTCTCCGCTGTAGACACCGTCAAATTCCATCGCATCAGCCACGCCGTCACCGTTTTCGTCGGTTTCCAAAATGTCGGAAATGCCGTTGCTGTTGTCATCCACCAACAGAATATCGGGCTGTCCATCCTCGTCGATGTCGGCCATAGTGGTAGCGATCTCCTTTTTCAGGACATAGTAGTCCTTGCCGCCGTTGCCGTTGTCGATTTCAGCCACCGCGATGAACGAGGCGTTGGGGTCCAGCGTGAGAAATTGCTCATAAGATGTGATCTTCGTATAAACCGGCGTGGGTCGACCGCAGTTGGTGCAGCCTGTCGCACCGTAGCTGTGATCCAGCGCAGGCAGAACGGGGATATGACCTATCTCGTCTTGGAACGCTTCATCTGCAAAATAGCTACCGCAGTAGCAGCAGTACCAGTATTCCTCGCAGCCCTTGTCCATGCAGGTGGGGGCGACTGCCTCGCTGTGTATGTTCTTTTCATGTCCGCAGGGAGCGGCATAGAGGTATGCGACCACATCAACACCTATATCATAGTTGTCGGGGTCTGCATTACGTGCTTCGGTATATTCAGCAGATTTATCGCGCAAAGCAAACACATAATCTGTGCCTGTATATTTCAAATCAAGCACGCCGTATACCCACTCATCCGAATCGTGCATCCAATCGATGTAGCTATCATAGAAGTAGCCGGTACCGTCACCGTTTGCGTGCCACAAAGGACGGTTATAGCTGTAAGTATTATCGAGGCTGTAATAACGAATACCGCCTTCAAACCAAGTCTCACCTTCGGACTCGAAGGGGACGCTCAAAGCAAGCAGCATATTACCGTCAACGTACATATAGGAGCCCGCGCTCATTTGATACTGCATAGCACCAATATTTACGTTATCAGAAATACCGGAAAAGCTGTTGGTTTGTGCATCGTAGTACTCGGTAATGTCAACGGCGAACACAGAATCAACTTCTTTAAATTCTGTGTAGCGCGGATTTCCGAGAGTGTAATCACGGTCGCCGCTTTTTACAACGTAAAGAAAGGTTGTTCCGTTCTGCCCCTCCAAATTGTCCTCGTTGAAAAGGCTGTAGGTCTTTCCCTCAGTACATACATCAAGAGAC
>JAGBRZ010000201.1 GCA_017632155.1 Clostridia bacterium | reverse complement strand
CTCGATACCCGTGCACAATTTGGAGTATGTCCAAACAGGCGGGTTAGCGGTCGTCGCACTCGTACCAATTTCAATTTGATTTACCCAATTCGCATTCATGCTTCTTCATCCTTTCTGTAATACTTGACGATGATTGCAGATGCCATGATCCAACCAATATTATCCTCTCGCCCAATCAATGTAGGGAGAGGTGGCGAACCGTGGCTAATATCCACGATCTCCCAACCGTTACCGGAAGGAAAATCATGCAATCTTGTCAGGTTGTCTTGAATATCATTCAGGGTTGTTGTAAGTATCTGCAAGTTTGGATGCTTTCCGTTGAAAGTCAAATCCAGAAAGATATACTGGTTTTTGTCCAGAAAAACGCTATCAACGGAACTTGTAGCAGCCTCGCAGACAAGCCCAATGCCTGAACCAAGTGCGCCTCTCGTAATCGGTGCATATGTGTCCATAGCATCTATCAAATCCATTACAGATTCGACAACTTCATCCGCTATGCTCATTTCATCATCTCCATTATCTTCTGCGCTTTCCTGCCCCATTCGTCTTTGTGCCTTGACTTTGCAACCTCACACCATTTCCAACTTGCGTTCGGGTTTTCGTCCTTGTAAGCCGTAGGGATAGCATAATACTGCCGCCTTGCGTATGGCGTTTGCCAAATCAATAGCCCATCATTTAACCTGCTGTGGATGTAAGAGGATGCTATCAATGCTCCTGTATCCTCTTTGCAGTACTGATTGCAATCATTGAGGATTTCGTTAGCCAACATACCCATGCCGCTATTGATTGTTCCCTGAATTTTTGCCCTCACTCTTGCAATATCAACCTTAACCTTGACCGCCATCAGATCACCGCCTTACACCAATCCGATTTCATAGTGATGAAATTGGTCAGTGTCATCACGCAAAGCGTCAACAGATGCAACGGTATATTCCACGCCCCTTACAATCACCCGCACATCTCCCGCCATTTCGTGGGCTTCGCTGAATAATGCGTCCCAATCTAAATCGGGTTTGCTGTGCTTCTTATCCACGAACAGAATAGATCGCAACGTGCAATCTGTGTTGCTCGTTGTCTTCCTGATCTCGTTTGTCGGCTGTAAGTGTACGTTTTTAACCGTATAATCCTGATATGTCTGGTTCTGGTATCTATCCAGACCAATACAAGCCCGGACCGTTGCCGTCGATCTCATGATCTTTGCCGGAATAGGTTTCAGCATACGCAACAACCCCCAACGACAGGGACAGCCGGATTCATCAAACCGGACTGCTCCAGATACATGATAGCCGACGGACTGATATCTGCGCTCATTGCACCGCCTTTCCCGGATCGTGCTTCATCCCTGACCGTAACCTTGCCGACCGTAAACCCGCCGCCGCTGACAGTGTTAACCGAGTCAATCCCATTGATTGCGAGGAAATCAATCTGACTGCAAACAGCAAGCTTATACATCGTCTGCACAATGCCGGGGAGGGAAGGGAACGTGGTTTCCGTTACTTGCCAACGTGCCATGGCATCAATCATCCGGGACGCATGAGCGCAGAGCGCAGGGAAGGAGGTTTCGTCAGCCTCGCTCCCCATGTAGGTATCCGTATAATACTGATAATCTACTATTGCGCTCATGCTCTCACCTCATCAAGTGCCAGCCGCAACCGTGCCTTTACCGTATGCAATCGGCTTGTTATTGCTAACAGCAACCAGAGCAACAGTAATCTTATAATTATTCGTGGTCGTGATCTTTCCATCCGCAGGAAGGTCAGCCCATCCGTCGGTGGTAGAAAGCGCGGTCCCAATCGTGACGGTCGGAGCGGTATCAGCGACGGCTTTCCACATGTACTTATATCCATCCGGTTTCACGCCGCTTACAGTCACCGTAGATGCACCGGCAGTCGCACCGGCAGCAGTCTCAACGGTCAGATCATCCGCAGAAGCAGTGTCCAGATTGACAAGCAGACCATCGCCTTTGTTCTCCATGATCCACAGACCGTGATAAACGGAGAACATAACCTTCCAGTATTCGCCATCCTGATTCATATCAGGATCGATAACTTTGTTGATCTGCGGACGGGCGATAGCATCAACAGCGGGACGAGCCGCAATAAGCCAGTTGATATTCGCGCCGAGGTTCGCAAAGGTCACGCCGCCGACAGTCTGCCCACCGGTACGACCGTCATTAGTGCCGAATACAGAGTGCATATAAGCGGACGGAGTGCCAATCAAATACTGATCATTGAGGGCTTCAATTTTCAGATTCGCAGACCGGATATTATAATCACGGACATTCAGATATTTTGCAATCTGAGAAGAACGCTCAAGCAGTCCTTTCAGGCTCGTAGAAATCTGAATGTAAAGCTGTTCGGTTTCACCAATCTTGTCCTGCACAGCCGTGATATCAGCCATCAGCAGATCAAGGATATTAGCCGCCGAAATGCCGCCCGTAGCCTGAGCAACGACCGTACCATGAGCAACCGCGCCCTGTGCCGCTTTCGCAATGCGCAGACAGTCAATTTCCGGGATCACCTTTTCATTCAGGAACACCCGCAGAGCATTGCCAACATTGAGCGCAAAATTGGTTTCGTCAACATCATAACGACCAATCGCAAAATTGCGTCCCCTGTACCACTGCAGGACTTTGGTTTCCCAATTCAGCGTCAGGTCACCGGCGGGAGCAGTATAGCCGCTCATATCTCCCAAACCATCCATACCGAGCATCGGGATTTTTACTTCCTTGCCGCCCTGCCATACAATACCGGGATTAGTATCTTCCATCCACATCGTGCGGGGGAGAATGTAGAATTTCTCGTCCAGAATGCGGTTAAATACAGCCGCATAATTGATCACGTTTGCCATCTCAATTTCACACCTTTCTTATCATTTCCATTGTTCGCTGATTTGCCGGAAAATTTTGTCCTCTTCGCTTTCCGGGTTAGTTCCGGTTCTTCCCGGTTGCTGTGAAAACTGCGGCGTATTTTTCGGCTCTGCCGCTTTCGCCGGTTGTTCTTCGGTGAAATATTCCGGCCATTGTTCGCGGATCGCGCTCATCCGCTCGTCTTCCGGTTTATCGCTTCCGTTGAACATTCCGTAAACGGTTTCAAAGAACTTCGGCTTTACACCCTTGAATACTTCTGACCCTCTTGCTTCCTGCATGGCTTTGTAGCCAGCAAATTCGTTTTCAAGGGCCTTGTATTCTTCGGATGCCTTGATATCAGGCTTCGGAAGGGCTTTTTCCCACTCTTCTTTCGCTTTTTCTATTGCCTGTTCTCTGTCCGCTTTTGCAGCCGACCTTGAAACGTACCCGTCATCCAGATCACGCCCGCGCAAGCTCATGATCTTGTCGAGCCGGTCATCCAATGAAAGGTCTTCGTTCGCAAGGATCTTCTGCAGTTCTGGTCTTGTAAAGATACCAGCCATTTTTACTCCTCCTTTTTACGGTGCGATAGAGTGATGCACCGGTGCGTGTTTATCGACCCGCCGGTCGTGATTGTATGAAAAAAGCATCCTTTCGGATGCCTGTTTCAACCCATGCTATTATTCGCCATTATTCGCGTTATTCGCGTTATTCGCGTTATTCGCGTTATTCACCCTCAGCCGCCGCTTCAACGGTTACCGAGATCGTATCTGTGCCGCCGTTGTACAGCGTCCCGTCCGCAAGTGTTACTGTGATAGTAGCACTGCCCTCGGCAACAGGGGAAATAATAACCTTGTTATCAGCCAACGAAGCAGTTGCAACCGCTGTCGCGCTACTGGAAACGGTAATAACCCCATCACCAACGACGGTTAACGTGCTTTCCCCATCATCGCCGCCCTCAGTGAGCGCGAGTGAATCAGGGGAAGCAGTCACGGAGCCGGAACCTTTACCAATAGACCAGTCTTCATTGATAACGCCCGTATAACTGCCGATCCCTATAATCTGCATGTAATACGTACCCGGATATGTCCCTTTGTTGTTCTTTACCTTGTAATCGGTATCCGCAACAAGTACAGTTTCACCTACCGTGACGGAAGTAACGGTTTTTGTCTTCTCCGTCCCGTCATAGGTCAGAGCAGAACCAAGCACGACCGTTGCCCCTGTAATCAAAGTTTTTCCGTTCCCGCTGTTCTGCGCAAACCATTCTTCCGAATCTTCGTCAAACAGATACACAATCCCTGTATCGACCTCCGTAAACTTGCTCCCGGTTACCAGACCAGAAACAGGTTTCACATCGCTGGACAATCCAACGAGTTCAGAATACCGGTTGTCCTCATTGTACGTGTAGCATTTTAGAGTTCTAATCATGTAGCACCTCCGTAAACAGTGTTATTTGCCCGTATCAGGGCTTTTCTCTTTAGCTGAGGATTTGCTCACCCTACGGCGCGGAGCGGCATCAGAACCCGTTTTTTCGGCTTTCTGACCCGCAAGGAAATCAAGCGTCAGTTTTGCCCCGCAATCCTGACAGAAAACCTCGTCTCCAACCGTCCTCAACATCTTGTGATCGCACATCATTTGACCCTCCTTTCTTTATTCTTCAGGGAAAGAAGCATTGACGGGCGTATACTCCCGGTTTCGCCGTCTGGCTCTTCCGGTTGCATCGCAGAAATCATCTATATCAGCCGATGCCGCCCGGACTCTTTCAGCCTGTGCCTTTATTTCTTCATCTGTTGCCCCCTGTGCTTTCAATACCGCAAGATCACGTTTTTCTGCTCTCAGCTTTCTTTCCAATCTCCGCTGTTCCTGACTTTCCGCATATGCTTTTTCGTTTGCTTCTTCATTCTGCGGTTCACCCCTCAGTGTAGAAAGCCCCGGTATAAAGGTCATAGGGTAATGCTGACAGTTGATGCCAAACAGCCCTGCCGCTTCGCCGTATGTCGTTTCTGACTGAGCGTAAACGTGGATTTTGTTTCCGTCCAAGTCTTCAACGGTCCTGCTGTTATCCGTCCGGGAAATGACTTTCCCTTGCCATGGGTAACACAGCGGTCTCGCGCCGTTATGGCTTGATACCTGATAGAGATCAGAGCCGAAATCATCCGCTCTTTCCCATATCGCCGCCCTCGCCGTATTGAAAACCGTTGTCCGAATATCCATAGCCACGTAAGCTTCAGGGCTCCAATGATGCCCGCCGTGATCTATAAACCCGGTCAGACCGTTATCAACCATTTTCTTTACGGCGTTGTGCATTGCGCTATTCCATGAGCTAACACCTGTTACAACTTCGCCGGTTGCCGCATTCAGGATTCCCTGCGTGTTGCTTATCCGGGTGACAACATCGCTAACCGTTGCCCTGTATGCCGCTTCTGTGCTTTCAAGCATGACGGTGTTAACCAGATTGAGTTTATCCGCGCTCTGCCGATAATACGCCTGAAACGCTTGCAGTTGGTTCGGCTCGACTTCCGGCGGGATGAATCCGCCACCGAGCAAAAGCCCTTTTTCAGCGGCTTTTCTAAGCTTCGGTTCCTCATTTTTCAATGCGTCCATGATGGACGCATTCAGGCAATCCCGCAAAGCTTCATCAGCCCCGCCCAGACTGTCAAGGATAATCTGCGCTGTTTCCCTGTTAACCTGTCCGATCTGAGCAAGCATTCTTGCTTGATACTCAAAAGCACCGGGAATAGGTTCGCCGGGTTTGATCCGTTTGAAATGCCGTGCAAGGTTTACAAGTATTCGATCCGTAACCGAGCCGTAAACTTCAGCCATTCGCCACGACATTTCATCAAGGAAAGCAGGATTCATCCATTTACCCTCCTGCAAATTCTTTTGGCTATCCGAATCGAACGGATAATTAAGTCCAGTAGTGCGCTTTCGCTCTTGCTGAGAACCAGACACCAAATTATCACAATAATGCATTTGGTCATACAGTTATCCCACGCCACTTTCTGCATGACACGGCAAGGGAACTACAAAGGCTGGCTTGCCGACACTCCTTTTGCACAATGCCTCATTATTCCATCCCGCCGAAAAGCCTTGTTACATCAACACTGTTCCCGGTTCCTTCCGCTTTGATCTGCTTTAGTTCCGCATCCGCTTCTTCCGGTGTATAACCAAGCGTGTCAATCATGAACTTTTTCTTGCTGAGCAAACCCGCTCCGACCAACATTGTCCCTTGATTGATCTCTGCATCCTTGTCCTGTATGATCGAATCATCAAACTTGATACTAACATTATATCCACCGGCAATCAGGCTTTCGATTGTCTGCCCTTGCCATGTAAGCCCATAATGTACAGCCAACTCAAAAATAGCGTTGACCATTTGTTCAAGGGAATCAATCAGGATATTTTCATGCGCTTTAACCGTGCTGAAAGTCTTACTGTTTTCAGATATTACCTCTGTGGCGGTTTTTAAGCCCCTTGTCGCGTCGAATGACAACGTGCCGGGATCAAATCCCACCTGTGCGCAGAGGATGCTTAGATCGCCGTTTATGCCCGTTATATGCGGTTCAACACGCAGATCAACACTGTTGTCATAGATTTTCAGATCATCCGGGTTATCTGTTGCCAACGCCTCCCAAACTTCATCGTCAGCGTCGAAATACCTCTGCGGATTCCCGCCATTGACGGATGCGCTCATCCGCATAGCCCGTGCCGGTGCAATGATCCTTTTTTTGCCAAGCACGAACTCCCTTTGCAGACTGTCGAACATTACATCCAGACCATGCAATGTATTAAGCGCAGGAGCGTAAATGCTCATGCCAAGAGGGGAGTTATCATCCGCATAATTCGCGCCGAACGGCCTGAGATACTGAAAGAAGGTTGTGTGTGCGTCGTAGATCGTTGTATCAGGGGACAACAGAGGGTAAATCTCATTCAGCGGATACCACCAACCGAGAATGTTTTGCGGTTCGTCCGTTTCCTTGATCGGCATCCGGTACAAATCATTTGTTACCCTGTATGTATTCCCGTCCCAATGATGCCACTCGACGATAGTGTAATAGTATCCATCCCGTGCTTCTCTGCTGACGAAAATCCCGGACCTGACCCGGCTGTTATCCCATGCCGTCGGCACAAACTGACTTGCCATTACATAACCGAGCCGGATTTTCCCTTCGCCGATATCGTTACCATTTTCATCTTTCGGGATTTCAACCCACTCTTTCAGCGCACCGCCACCGAGCGCAAGCGACTTTTCAAGCAGATCACCGAACGCAGTTCCGAACCGGTTTTCCTTCAGGACTTCCTGTAGGAAATCATTGAGCGGATCATCTTCTGCGTCTGAATCTTCCCGGCTTGCTGTGATCGAGCAACGCTCATTCCAGATATACCGCGCCATCTGAGTACAAGCCATCTTCCCGGCGTTCATCGTGGACATAATGCGCTTTTTACCCTTCGGATTGTTGAGCGTTTTCATGGTCACTTCATGCCACGCTTTGTAGAATCCTTTATAGATCGCTTGCCATGGAAAAATATACGAGATGTAGTATTCCCGGAAAGCCGGGACTCCATCCAGTTCGAAAACATCCTTGCGGAATAAATCCAGACTTTCCGACATTCTGCTCACCCGATTCTTGATAAATTCTCTGATGCCCATAGGCTATTCACCCGCCTTATAAACCCCAAAGCCCATATGATTTCAGGAAATGGTTATTGCCATATCTGACCTCATCACAGCAATGGTTGTATGCGTCCACCGGTTCCCCATGCTCATTGACGCAATATAGCCCCGCCTCTTTCACAAATGGTTCCGTTCCATACCTTTCATCCTCTACAAGAAAAACCCTTCCATCATTGAATCCAGACTGCAACATTTCAACCCCGACCTTCAGCCCTTTTGTACTGCCTTTGATATCATGGCTATTGTTATCCGCTCCTTCAGTCATGATTCCGAATTTTTCAATTTCTAACCTGAGAGCTTTACAAGCCGGATCAATATAGACGGCATTTTCCCGCATTCGGTATTTGTTCCGCATGTAAGGGAGGAACTCTCCGCAGATCGCTTTTGCCTGATCGCTCATTGCCATCTGTCCCCGGTCATAATACCAGTTGCCAACCCTGTAAAGCCGGTATTCTTTCGCCCCCGGCGCGTATCGGTCTCCCATGTATCCGGCAATGTAAAACCCGATGCTTGTTGCATCGGTCGTGCCGCCATCACCCGCCACGACAGCTTCAACGCAAGTGAAATCATCCGGGAGCTTGCTAACAATGTGCCGGTCCGGGTTAAACATCCAGTAGATAACGCCCTCTGGGATCACACG
>JAGBRZ010000200.1 GCA_017632155.1 Clostridia bacterium | reverse complement strand
GTCACTGTTTGCCATTTTTTTAAACTTATGGAAGGAGATTATACATCAATGATAAAAAAATATTCAATCATAGTTATAATATACCGCAAAAAACGGGATTTTCAAGAGATGTTAAAATTCCTCTCTCGAAGAAGCTCTCCGACAAGGCAAGCGAGATTTACGCAGACCTCTCCAAGAAGTTTATGCTCGACTTTGACGAGACCGGTTCCATCGGTAAGAGATACCGCCGTCAGGACGAGATCGGTACACCTCTTTGCATCACCGTTGACTTTGATACTGTCGGCGACGCAGAGAAGGAAGGCGACGGCTGCGTAACCGTCCGTGACCGCGACACTATGGAGCAGGTAAGAATCCCGATCTCCGAGCTCGAGGCTTACATTACCGAAAAGATCGCGTATTAATTTAATAAAAATACGGTGCAGCCAAGAAGTTGCACCGTATTATTTTACTATTCGGTTTTATTAGCACTTAACCAATTTCAGTGTCACTTAAACAATCGTTAAGAACAGCTATCTTGCAAATCAATATAAATATGGTATAATATAAGTACAAAAGCGCTTTTGAATCTACTTTACGGAGAAGAAGTATGGATATAGGAAACATTATCAAAAAATACAGACGCGAAAAAGATCTGACACAAGAACAGCTCGCAGAATATCTGAACGTATCTGTTTCCGCCGTCTCTCAGTGGGAAAGCGGAAAGACTACACCGGATATAGCTATGATCGTCTCACTGGCTAACTTTTTTGACATTACCACCGACGAATTGCTCGGAAGAAAAGACGACAGAGACGCCTATCTTGATGAAGCCTTTGAAAAAGAGAAGATATATTTGAGCCAAGGAAAGATCATGGCAAATCTCGCTCTTTGGCGCGAGGCGGTGCAAAAATATCCGGGTGACTTTGTATTTATGGAAAAACTGGCAAGAGCACTCGATTCAACTCTTTATATCGGTATTGATGACAAAACAAAGAACGATAATGCAAAAGAAGCTCTGCTCATCTGTGCAAAAATTCTCCGAGATTGCCGTGATGATATAGTCCGCGGTAGAACGATAGAAAATATTGTGTGTTTGTATGCCAATAAGAATCTCGAGATAGCAAACGAGAAATTGGCTGTAGATTATGCGGAATCTGCCCCCTGCATTTGGCATAGCCGTGAAATCCTTGTTGAAAGCGCATATTTCTCGGATGAAAACCGCGAAAAGAAACTGCTTCAAAAGCACAGAAACATTCTAAATTTGTTGGATTATGTCACTAAAAAAATATATTACGAGAAATACAATGATCCAAACGAAAAGATCGACGCTTGCAAAACCGCATTGAAACTATGGGAAACTGTTATATATGACGGAAACTATATCTTTTTCCATTGCCGTTTGCAGAAAATCTATGAACTGGTGGCACGCAGTTATGCGGAACTCAATAACGCAGACGAATCTATCTCTGCTCTCGAAAAAGCCTTGTATCACGCAAAAGAATTTGATTCTATCCCCTCGGGAGAATTACCTTATACAAGTAAATATGTAAAATATGCGATTGAGGATATTTCGTTTAACAATAAAAACTATATCGAAACTAATGTCGAAATAGTGCGTAAGTTTATGAAATCAAAGAGATTTGATTTTATCCGCGAAGATCCAAGATTTATCGCATTAGCTGAATAATTGAAAAAGAGGCAATTCGGAAATTCCGTTTTGCCTCTTTTTCTTTATGAGTTTTTCCTCATATCTTCAATAGTCTTCTTCGGATTAGGCGATCTAAACACCGCAGTACCGGCGACTATCACATTTGCGCCGGCCTCAGTAACGAGTGAAATATTCTTCTCCGAAATTCCTCCGTCGACCTGAATATTGCAGTTGTATCCGTTCTCGTCAATAGTCTTGCGGATGATCTTTACCTTTTCGAGTGTCTCGGAAATCAGCGACTGACCACCGAATCCGGGTTCAACTGTCATCACGAGAACCATATCAAGCTCGGGAAGGTAGGGAAGAAGCACCTCTGCGGGAGTCTTCGGAGAGATCGATATCGAAGCCTTTTTGCCAAGCTCTCGGATCTTTGTGATCGCCGCTGCGGGATCATCACAAGCCTCATAGTGGAAGGTAATTATATCCGCGCCGGCATTTGCAAATCTCTCGACGTATCTTTCAGGCTTGGTTATCATAAGGTGAACGTCAAAGAGAAGACCGCACTTTGAACGAAGCGACTCAATAACGGGCAGACCGAATGAAATGTTCGGCACAAAAACGCCGTCCATCACGTCAAGGTGCAGATAGTCAGCGCCCGCCTCTTCAATTCTTTTAACTTCGTCCCCAAGCTTCGTAAAATCCGCCGCAAGCAGGGAAGGGGAAATATAGATCATAATTCTACCTCTTTAGATTTTTTCAATAAGACAAACCGCGTGCGCCGCGATGCCCTCGCCGTTTCCGGTGAAGCCGAGCTTTTCCTCAGTCGTTGCCTTTACGTTAACGTCATCAAGAGAAATTTCGAGAGCCTCTGCGATCCTCTCGCGCATAAGCTGAATGTGAGGCGCGAGCTTTGGCTTCTGCGCGATTACCGTGGAATCCACGTTAACTACCTTGTAACCTTTTTCTTTCAAAAGCGAGGTAACGTGGCGTGTCAGAGCAAGGCTGTCGGCACCTTTGTAAGCAGGATCGGTATCCGGAAAATGCTTTCCGATATCTCCAAGCGCCGCCGCACCGAGAAGCGCATCCATTATCGCGTGCAAAAGCACGTCAGCATCCGAATGTCCGAGAAGCCCGAAGCCGCAATCAATCTTAACACCGCCGATGAACATCTCTCGCGTTGCATCGGTGCGGTGAACGTCATAACCGTGTCCGATTCTCATTCCTCGTCCTCCCTTAAAACACCTTCACGTGCGGAAAGAATTGTTTCAGCCAACAAAAGATCAAGCTTTTCCGTGATTTTGATATTGTATCGGCCGCAATCCACGAACTTAATATGTCGCTCCAGTCTTTCAACAAGCGAGTTGTCGTCTGTGCATTCAAATCCGATGTCAAGCGCGGAATAAGCTGCTGCACGGTAGAGAGGAAGACTGAATGCTTGAGGTGTTGCAGCCTGCCAAGCCGTGGCGCGTTCAACTGTACCCGTGATGAACTTATGGTTATCTACCGTCTTGATCGTGTCAACAGTGGGACAACCCGCAGAAGCCGCTCCGTATCTGTAAGCGGCGAGGCAAACGGAATTTATAAGCTCGGGCGTGGTAAGCGGACGAGCGGCATCGGCTATGGCAACGAATTTTATATCGTCTGAAAGCGCTTCAATTCCTTTGAGAACCGATTCCTGACGTGTCTTTCCGCCCGCAACACATTTGCGGTACTTTTTAATATCAAATTTATCGGCGTAAGTGTCGTAAATACCGGTTTCGATATCCTCATCTCGCGCGACAATGTAAATCGCATCAATATACTCGGATTCCTCATAAGCGCGCATCGTGTGAACTGCGACAGGCATTCCGCAAAGCTCGAGAAACTGCTTTGGCGTATCTCCACCCATACGAGTTGAAGACCCGCCCGCAACGATTATCGCGGCTGTTGTGCGGCTTTTAAGCTTTCCGACACTTGCACGGAGAATATCGGCTAAATTTTTAGGGGAATCACCCATAATATAACTCCTTCGGAAAGGTTAGTTGTAATTAGCTTCGTCAAAAATGCCCTTTTCAAGGTCTTCGATCATCTTAACTCTTCTGCGGTGTCTTTCCTCGTCGAGTGCGGGAGTGTTAAGAAAGATGTCGGTGAGTTCACAAGCAAGCTCAAAGGAGATAACTCTCGCGCCCATACAAAGAACGTTCGCATTGTTGTGCTGACGGGTCATCTCTGCGGAATACTTGTCACCGCAAAGAGCCGCGCGGATGCCGGGATGCTTGTTAGCTACGATCGAAACGCCGATACCTGTACCGCAAATAAGAATTCCGCGGGGGCACTCGCCATCGGTGATCTCGGTGCAAAGTCTGTGAACGGGAATGGGGTAGTCACAGCTTTCGGGGGAGTAAGTACCCTTGTCAACAAGGTTGTAGCCTTTTGCCTCAAGGTACTTGATAAGCTCGTTCTTGTACTCATAGCCTGCGTGGTCACACGCAATTACAATGTTCTTGTTTTCCATTTTAATATTTATCCTTTCAATTTTTCTGCATTCAATCTGTCTCTCTCAGCCTGCGGGAGTCTGAGATATGTGGGTCGAAGCTCATCGGCGCTTGTTCTGTCACCCGCAAGATACTTTTCGTAAGCGATCTGAGCCACCGAGTAAGCGGATTGGTAACGAAGCTTTTCGGGAGTTTCGTAAGACAATTCATCACCAAGAAGCTTTCTTGCGTGAGAATAGCCATCGCCGCAAAGGTATACGCGCTCTCCGAGAGCACGAACATCCTCTAAAAAGTCCTCAAAGCTCATCGGTGTGTCCTCGCCTATCCTTTCAAGCTTGCCGCACCTGAAGGCGAATTTAGCGGTGTAGAACTGCCCGCGTCTTGCATCCATCACGGGAAGAATGATCTTATCCTCACCAAAAGCAAGATTTCTTGCGAGCGCCTCAAGCGTGGAAACGCCAATACAAGGTTTATCCTTGCGGTGAGCAAAGCCCTTGACGGTTGCCGCTCCGATACGAACGCCGGTAAATGACCCCGGCCCCTCTGAAACTGCAAAAACATCAATCTCGTCGATGTCTGTCTTCATTGAATTGAGCAGAACCTCCGTCATCGGCAAAAGCGTTTCGCTGTGCGTGTTGCCGCCGTTCTGCGTGAATTCTGCAAGAAGCATATTATCCTCGCAAAGAGCGACAGAAGCCGTCTTTGCAGTGGAATCACAAGCAAAAATCTTCATTATAAACTCCTATGTATGATCGAAATGTGACGCGCCTCGCCATCATTGATCTTGTCGATAATTACCTCAAAATATTCATCGGGCAAGCATTCGGGAATGTTTTCAAACCATTCAACAAGGCAAATTCCTCGGTCAAGATAATCAAAGTATCCGGTAGAATAAAGATCGTCCTCGTCAGCAAGTCTGTAAATATCGAAATGAAAGACGGGGATCTTTCCCTTTTTATATTCATTTACAAGCGCATAAGTCGGCGATTTTACCGTACTTCCCGGGGAAGCAACCGAGGCAAACCCGCGTGTGAATTCTGTCTTACCCGCGCCGAGATCACCTCGAAGTGCAACAAATTTCGGCAAACTACCGTCGCCGAGCATAATATTTGCAAGCATCACACCCGCTGCAGATGTTTCATCGGGGGTGAATGCATCTCTTTCAAAAATCAATTTATCCATCTTTATATCCGTTAAATAAACATATATAAATAGTATATCATATTTTTGATCAAAAGTAAAGTAATAAATCAAAAAAATGTCCCGACTTGGGTCGGGACATTGATATTAATCGTTTTTCTTTGCTCTGTCAGCAAGATTTTCTTTGCTTCCGTCGGGAGAAACGATGGTGGTATTGTTCAGAATACCTCTCATCGAAGCGCGAAAATCACGGATGTACTCCTCGCGCAGAGCCTTTTGCTCAAGTTTTTCTTCCTCTGTAAGCTCCTCGACCTTCGCCTTTCTGGCAAGCTCGTTGATTCTGTCAAGTTTCTTTTGTTCCATAGTTAAACCTCAATCTTAAATCAAAAATAAGATGGCAGCAACAGCGACAACCTGCGCGGCAATAATCAGCGGAATGCCTAACATAAATTTCAAATGCTTGGTTTTGTGCCTAATAGTAAGCATAGTAAAAAGCATTGCAATAGATCCGCCCAACACCGAAAGTAGAATCAGCGTGCTCTCGCGTGTACGCTCTTTCGGTCGCTTTTTTGCCGCCCATTTGTCATACACTGTAACGCATAACGAAACGATAGAAATTATCAGCAGATACGCAAGAGCAAACAAAAGAATTATCTTGTTTTCAAGAAGAAAATTCATTATTTCTTCGGAAAGCTGTCCTTAAGACCAACGATTCTGTTGAAGGTGTTTGCGTTCTTGGTGTCCTTAACGTAATAACCGTTACGAACAAACTGGAAGCGGTCACCGGCCTCAGACTCAGCAAGTGCAGGCTCGATCATGCAACCCTCAAGCTTAATTGCCGACTCGGGGTTAAGGTAATCATTGTAAGTCTTACCCTCGGGAATGTCGTCGACGTTCTCAAGAGTGAAGAGATGATCATAAAGCATAACGTCAGCCTTCTGTGCGTAGTCCGCAGAGAGCCAATGAATAGTGCCCTTGATCTTTCTGCCGTCAACGGGATTGCCGTTGCCTGACTCAAGATCTGCAGTTACGTGAATGGTATTTACGGTGCCGTCTGCATTGTATTCGATCTCGCCGCACTTAACGATGTAAGCACCCATAAGTCTGACCTCGCCCTCGGGCTTGAGGCGGAAGAACTTGGGAGGCGGTACGGCAGCGAAGTCATCGGCATCAATTACGATATTCTTGGTGAAAGGAATCTTTCTTGTTCCTGCTTCGGGATTCTGGGGATTGTTCGATACCTCGAAATATTCAACCTTATCCTCAGGGTAGTTGTCAACAACAAGTTTAACGGGATTCATAACAGCGATTCTTCTTGCCGCCGTTGCGTTGAGCTCTTCGCGAATGCAGTGCTCAAGAAGCTCGATATCAACCACGCTGTATGCCTTTGCAACGCCTGCGCGGTCAACGAAATCAAAGATCGCCTCGGGTGTGTAACCTCTTCTGCGGAGACCGCAAAGTGTGGGCATACGGGGGTCGTCCCAACCGTCAACAAGACCGGTTTCAACGAGCTGGCGGAGATAACGCTTGCTCATTACGGTGTGCGTTACGTTAAGACGAGCAAACTCTCTCTGCTTCGGCTTGGGATCAAATCCGATATTATCAACGACCCAATCATAGAGAGGACGATGGTTCTCAAACTCAAGAGAGCAGAGTGAATGAGTGATACCCTCAAGCGCGTCCTGAATCGGATGAGCATAGTCATAAAGAGGATAAATGCACCACTTGTTGCCCTGACGGTGGTGAGAGGTGTGAACGATACGGTAGATCGCAGGGTCGCGCATATTCATATTGGGAGATGCCATATCGATCTTTGCACGAAGAGTATGAGTTCCGTCCTCGAACTCACCGTTCTTCATTCTCTCAAAGAGGTCAAGGTTTTCCTCAACGGTACGATCGCGGTAGGGCGAATTCTTTCCGGCAACGGTAAGAGAACCGCGGTATTCGCGCATCTCTTCAGCGGTGAGATCACAAACGTAAGCCTTTCCGTCCTTGATGAGCTGTACTGCAAATTCGTAGCACTTCTCAAAGTAATCGGAACCGTAGAATACGCCGCCGTTCGGCTCACATCCGAGCCACTTGAGATCCTCATAGATGGATCTTACGTATTCATCGTCTTCCTTAACGGGGTTGGTATCATCATAACGAAGATTGAAAAGGCCGTTGTACTTCTTCGCAACCTGAGTGTTGATGCGGATAGCCTTTGCAGAACCGATGTGGAGGTATCCGTTAGGCTCGGGCGGAAAACGGGTATGGATCTTCAGACCGGGATTCAATTCCAGATCTTCGTCGATAATATCGTGAATAAAATTGCCTGCAATTACTTTTTCTTCATTCATTGCTTTATTCTCACTTTCAAAGATTATTTGCAAATTCTTTAACGCGCGCTACGATTCTGTCATAGCCGATGATCTGAATTACGGTATAAAGATCGGGAGCGTTCATTTTTCCGGTTATTGCAACACGAACAAACATGCTGATGTCAGCAACGCTGCCCTTGAATGCCTCGGGAGTAGCCTTGTACTGCTTCATATCGGTAGCAAAACCGAGCGATTCGGCAATAGCCTTGATCTTTTCAAACCAACCGTTAGAATCGTCGTTCATATCAAGAGTATCCGCGAACTTCTCGAGTGCCGCCTTTACGTCTGCCTTGTCGAAATTCTCGGGGATAGAATCGGAAACGGTGTAATAATCGTCATAGAAGAAGTTGATGAACGCTTTGACTTCATCCCAACGGCCGAAGTCCTTTCTCGGCTTCTTTCCGCCTCTGCCGATCGAAAGGATTGCCTTTGCGTAATCGGGATCAGCCTCAAGTTTTGCGCCAAAGTCGGGATCATATTCCTTTGCCCACTCAAGAAGCTGAGCATATACTTCTTCGGCAGTCATCTTCGAAACAACGTTCTTCGAAACGTCGCCGAGCTTAACAATGTCGAAAAGACATCCCGAAACGCTCATCTTGTTGATGTTGAACTTGAAATCGGTATAGGGCTTGTCTGCATTGCCGAGTCTCCACTCCTCGAAGTTGGAGTTAAGAACTGTAAGAAGATATTCAGCAACCGCAGCGGGAGCGTATCCGAGACGGGAATAGTCGCTCATATTTGCACCGAGATCGCGCTTTGAGAGCTTCTTCTTGTTTCCGTTCTCGTCAAGCTGCATGATCTGCGCTGTGTGGAGATACTTGGGAAGCTTGAATCCGAGATAGCGGAAAAGCATAATGTGTTTTGCAACGCTGGGAAGCCATTCCTCGCCGCGAATAACGTGAGTTGTTCTCATAATGTGGTCATCAACAGCGTGAGCAAAATGATAAGTGGGAATTCCGTCACTCTTGAGAAGAACGAAATCCTCGTCATTCTCGGGAATCTCGAGCTTGCCCTTTACAAGGTCGCCGAAAGGAGTCTTTTTCTCGGGGTCACCGTCTGCAAGAATACGAAGCACAAACTTGTTGCCTGCTTCAAGATTCTTCTTAACGTCATCAATGGTGAATTCACGCATCTTGAGCATAGCAGCCTTCTGCTCAGCGGCAGCATCTTCGGTCCATTCCTTGGACTTGACCTCTGCCTTTTTGTCGGTTGCCTCAAGAACCGCAAGCTCTTCGTCAGTGGTAAAGCAAGGATATGCTTTGCCCTCCGCAACGAGCTTTTTAGCGTAAACGTGATAGATGTGAGCACGTTCGCTCTGCTTGTAAGGACCGTAAAGTCCGTTGTCAATAACCTTACCGTCAGCGTCAACTGTCGCGCCTTCGTCGAAGTTAATGCCGTAATGGGCAAGAGTTTTGATAAGATTTTCAGCAGCTCCGGGGATCTCGCGCTTTGCGTCGGTATCCTCAATTCGAAGGAAGAACACACCGCCCGACTGATGAGCAAGACGCTCACCAACCATGGTCTGATAAACACCGCCAAGGTGAACGTAGCCCGTGGGGCTGGGTGCGAATCTTGTTACCTTTGCTCCTTCGGGAAGATTACGGGGAGGATATTTCTCCTCGAGTTCCTCGGGTGTAGTGGTAACGTTCGGGAAGAGAAGTTCAGAAAGAAGCTTGTAGTCCATTTTTGAATTCCTTTATTTAAATGAAATATTTTTAAAAGTTAGTGTATCTTATGGCGCGTATAACGTCTGCATCCGAGAGGGTGCATGATGCGCCGTGTCCGGGGTGGATCATTGGATTATCTCGTCTATCGGCAAGCATTTTTAGCGAGGCAAATAAAATATTACCGTCCCCGCCCGGGAGATCGTATCTTCCGTAGCCCGACGTGAAAAGTGTATCACCGCATATGAGATCATTTCCGCAGTCATAGCAGACCGAACCGGGAGTATGACCCGGGGTTGAAATTACCTCAATAGTTTCTTTGCCAAGAGGAATGATCTCGCCGTTATCAAGGATTCTGTCTGCACCAAGGGAAGCAAAATCAAGACCGAAGAATTCAGATCCGTTTAGCGCGGGATCCTTCATCATATCCGCATCAGCTTTGTGGATGCATACCTCAGCTCTTGTCTCTGCACGAAGTGAATCGAGCTTGAGAATATGATCGAAGTGGCAATGCGTCAAAAGAATATAACGCAGCTTTGCTTCGCCGATTGCACTTTTAATATCTTTAATGTCCGCAGAAGGGTCAACAACAGCTGCATCTCCTTCAGAGATCAAAACGTAAGTGTTTGAGGCATAGGATAGGCCATTCACTTTGATAATATCCATATTACACCACATAATTACATAGATATAATATTATATCATATTTTTTTCGATTTGTCTATATAAAAATGCAAAAAAAATCCTCAAGTCCAAGGTGGACTTGAGGATAAAGATGAATAAATTATTTGTTAAGTGAGGAATTCAGCTTCTTTACTGCTTTGTCAAGACCCTTGGTGGCTTGTACCGCAACAGCACCCCACGACTGATTATTTGCAAGCGCATTTCTGAATGTGCTCTGACCGATAAGATCGGTAGAGAAGAGACGACCGATATCGTAAACGATATTGGCTCTTACAATATCATACATCATTGCAGAAACGGGATCGTCAACGTATCTTGTTTTGAGAGAAAGCTCAAATACTGCAGGGGTGACGATTCGGTATCCCTCTGATGCAAAGCATTCGATGAATGCGGATGCCATTTTTGGGTTATCGGTATCAGACGGGATGGCATAAAGGGTGAAAGGATTACCCATTGTGGTATAATATCTTTCCTGATCCTTATCATACTTGGGGCAAGGAACGATGAGGAAGTCATCAAAATCAAGCGGAGCCAGTCTGTGATGAGATACTCTTGCGCGGTCTGTCATGAAAAGAAGACGTCCTTGACCGAAAGCATTTTGATGTACGGGACCTCCGCCTTCGGAAGCGTATACGCCGTAATTGCTGTTATAGAAAAGCTTGCAAAGCATTTCAACCGTGTTGGCAACTCTCTCGCCTTTAAATGTGGGGGAAGCTACGATATCACCGTCTGCATTCTTTTCGCAAATGCTGGCTCCGGATCCGTAGAACCATCCGTCGGCATATGTACCTGAGGTGATATAAGCAAAAGTATCACCGGAATCTTTTGCATAGCTCTTTGAACCGTCGCCATCGGTATCCTTGTAAATACCCTGACACATTTCAATGAACTTTGCGTAAGTCCAATCATTCTTTTCAACAAGATCCTGCGGATTTTCAAGATTGTACTCTTTGAGAAGCTCTGTGTTGACAAAGCAAACATACATCATCTCAAGCGCATTACGGGAAATATCACCCGAAGCAAAATAGAGATTGTCGCCGAAGGTTGCCTGCTCAAGAAGAAGCTCCGACCACCAAGGCTTTTCAAAATCAAGGTACTCGCAGTCGTCTTCAAGCATATTGTAAAGATAACCGCTCGAGGCATTTTTAGCCACGGAAACCGAGTAGCTTGCGATTATATCAAATTCCTTGGCATTAATCGAAACGGAGTTTCCGACGTAAGCATTCCAATTCTTTACGTTGTCTGTATTGCCTTTAACACGGATAAAATTAAGTTTAAGGCCAAGTCGTTGTTCAACTTTGCTGTTTCTGTCATATATAGATTGCTCAACGATGTCACCGCTAAGCTTATCGTACTCAATCTCAAATTCCTCGTGCTCGACGTCATCCCATACAAGGAGAGTGATCTCATCATTGAACTTGAGATCTTCGGGTAGATCATCCTTGAGATATCCGTGAGCATCAAGTGTGGGGTCTGCTGTTGTTACTTCTTCTGTCAAAACAGGTGCTTGAGTTTCTGCATTTGAAGCCCCTGCAGTGGTTTCCTCATTCGGCGTAGTTTCTGCGCAAGATGCGAATGCGGAAATCAACATTATCACAAATAACAGTGCAGAAGTAAGGCGTGTGAGCTTGTTAGATTTCATAGTGGTCGATTCCTTTCGTAAGTTGATATCATAATTTTATCACATTTAATATAGGAATGTCAATAGCTGTATAAAAAATATTAATATTTAATTAAAAGATCCGCAAGCCTCGAGGGGCTTGCGGATCTCAATATAACAATTACTTGTTGAGCTTGTTGTTAAGGGTCTTGAGCTGTCTTGTGATAGCCTTTGCAGCCTGCTTAGCAACGGAACCCCAGTTCTGCTGACCGGAAACAGCATTTCTGAAGGTGGACTGACCGATAAGGTCGGAGGAGAAGATACGGCCGATATCGTAGGTGATGTTCTCTCTGATCATATCATACATAATACCGGAGAGGGAGTCAGCAACGTATCTGGTCTTGAGAGAGATCTCAAAGACAGCGGGAGTAACCTGACGGTAACCCTCGGAAGCGAAGCACTCGATGAATGCGGAAGCCATCTTGGGGTTAGCAATGTCAGCAGCGATACCGTAAAGGGTGAAGGGGTTACCCATAACGGTGATGTACTTTTCCTGGTCCTTGTCATACTTGGGGCAGGGAAGAATTACAAACTCGGTCTCACCGTATTCTGCAGCAAGAGTTCTGTGAGAAACACGTGCACGGTCCATCATAAAGAGTGCGCGGCCCTCGCCGAATGCTCTTTGGTGAGTAACGCTTGAAGTATAAATACCGAATGTGCTGTTGTAAAGAAGTCCATAAAGCTTGTCAAGAGTGTTTGCAACGCGCTCACCGGTGAAGGAGGGAGATTCAATGATTTCACCGTCAGCATTACGCTCGCAAATGGTAGCGCCGGAACCGTAGAACCAAGGGTCAACGTGGATACCGGAGGTTACGTAACCGAAGGTATCACCGCTGGTGCTTTCACAGTTTTTGTTGCCGTCACCGTCATCCTTGTAAACGCCCTGACACATCTCGATGAACTTGTCGTAAGTCCAATCACCGGGCTCAACGAGCTCCTGGGGATTCTGAAGATTGAATTCAGCAAGAAGAGCAGTGTTTGCGTAGCAAACGTACATCATCTCAAGTGCGTTACGGGAGATATCGCCCGAAGCAAAGTAAAGGTTGTCACCAAATGTAGCCTGCTCGAGAAGGAGCGCGGACCACCAAGGCTGCTCGAAGTTGAGGTATTCGCACTCATCATCAAGCATGTTAAAGAGGTAACCGCTGGATGCACACTTTGCCATAGTAAGGGAGTATGTACCGATTACGTCGAATTCCTTAGCGTTGATAGAAACAGAGTTGTTAACGTAAGCAGAGAAGCCGGATACGTTATCAGCGTTACCGTTTACGCGGATGAAGTTGAGAGTCAGACCAAGTCTTTCCTCAACCTTGCTGTTTCTGTCGTAGAGCGACTGCTCAACGATGTCACCGCTGAGGTCTTCGTAAGCGATCTCAAATTCCTCGTGCTCAACGTCATCCCAAACAAGAATGTTTACGTCGGAATTGAACTTAAGGTCTTCGGGAATCTCATCTTTCTTGTAGCCATTAGCATCAAGAGTAGGATCGGAGGTGGTTTCTTCAACAGGAGCCTGAGTCTGTGCGCCTTCTCCTGCATTAGAAGCTGTTGTTTCGTCGGAAGGACCGGTATTAGCACAAGATGCAAATGCCGATACCATCATTGCCGCAAGCATAAGGAAAGCGACAAGACGAATGATGGATGTCTTTTTCATAATAATACATTCCTTTCTTGTATTTTACAGATACAATATTATACCATAGCTTAAATATATTTGTCAATATTCTAAATACAAAAACCGCATTTTGCTTAAAAATGATAATTAAAAATTGTGCACAATTTACAAAAAACCAAGCCACCGCAAGGTGGCTTGGAAAGATATGTTAATTTGCTTATTCAGCTGCTTCAGCTTCCTCTTCAGAGGTGGTTTCGATGTCAAGATACTGGATGTAATCCTTGAGCTTGAGCTTGCAGAAATTGCGGAAACCGAAGTAATTGGATGCCTGACCGGAAAGCTCACCGGAGATAAGGTAAGCGTTCTGATTGAAGATCACGGGGATGATGGGCATATCGCCAAGAAGCATTGCCTCAGCCTCATGAAGCTTAGCGGCACGTGCTGCAGCATCGGTCTTGTTAGCAAAGATCTCTTCAAGAAGTGCTTCGTATTCCTGGCTGTCATAGCCGGTCTTGTGAGGAGAATCCTCGTAGATACCGGTCAAAGCTGCTTCCTTCATATCCTGACCCTGTCCGGAAAGCGAACGAGCAAAAGGAGCAAGGATGGAGAAAGCATCAGCGGTGGGAGCCTGAAGGTCAATAGCGATTACTTCGTAATCATTAGCTGCATATCTCTCGGAGAAGATATCGTCATAGAAGGTCTTTGCGGGCTCGCCTGCATAGAACTCATCGTTGATTGCGGGGGTAACAGCATCAACGGTAACGTTGAATCCGAGCTGTGCCCAAGCTGCGCATACAGCTTCAGCGATTGCCATATGTACTTCATCCTCTGCGCGAACTGCGATAGAGAAGGAGTAATCCGCGGGCTTGATGCCGGAAGCGGAAATGTGGGACTGAGCTGCGCTCATATCAGCGGTGGTGGCAATGATGTTGCCGCCGATCTCTCTGAAGCTTTCCTTAACGGAACCTGCATTGAAAACGCCGTAGGGAATAAGAGCGGAGGCTGCGCGAGCAAATACAACTGTCTGAGCAATTGCTTCACGGTCGATTGCTGCGGAAAGCGCAAGTCTTACGTCTTTGTTAGCGAAGAGCTTTTCGGTGGTGCCGTCAGCCTTCTTGATCTCAGCATTCTGATTGAGATAGTAAACGTGAGTGGACATAAGGTCGCTGACAATAGCGGTATCCTTGTAGTTGCCGCGAACGCTGAGAGCGATATCACCAACGTAGAAGATCTCGCCTGCTGCGAACATATCAAGCTGCTGCTCCTTGGTTACGGAGTAGTCAATGATAAGACGGTAGGGAGATACAGACTTATCAAGATGCTTGTCATCGGAAGAGCGGCGGTAGTAGGGGTTACGCTCAAGAACGAGCTCTTCAGCACCGGGGTTAGAAGAACCGTCTTCCTGAAGACCGTAGTTTACACGGCGAACCATAAAGGGACCCGAATAAACAGAGGTAGCGGGACGCTTGGACCAGTCAGCATAACCGTCAATGGTCTGTTCCTTGAGGGGAGCGAGAACGGGGCTTGTAAGATTGAAGATAAACTGATCGTAGTTGATCTTACCGGTAAAGTTTACCTGGAGGGTGAGCGAATCATGCGCGTATACGCCAACGTCATCAATGGAGCAGTCGCCAAGCTTAGCTTCGCGTGCATTAGCAATGTCGTAAAGAAGGCAAGCGGCCTCGCTGTTGAATCCTGCATCAAGGATTCTCTTCCAAGAATATACTACGTCCTCGGAGGAAACAACGGTACCGTCGGACCAACAGTTGTTTTCCTTGAGGTAGATCATCATATAATATTCCTGGGTGTTGTCATCTTCATGGATCTCGTATCTATCTACGATGGAATTAACAACGTTACCCTTTTCGTCGATAGTGAAAAGAGTGTCGTAGATAAGACCGCAGATCTGAAGAGCCGAGTCATTGTTGTAGCAAAGTGCGGGGTCGAGGTCGAGGACCTGTTCGCCGAGATAGAGAGTGATCTCTGCGCCCTTGATGATTTCGCCGTCTATCTGTTTGTCATAGCAGGCGGTAAGAAGTCCGAGGCAGCAGATGATGCTGAGAATTAAAGCTGTGATACGCTTTGTCATGATTTGGGGTTTCCTCCTTGAGTAAAAAATCGAATGTTCGCGTTGCGAGATAAAATCAATTCAATATATTATATCACTTTCTTACCGATTTTTCAATGGGTAAATTGAATGATTGAATATGTTTGGTGGTTTGCACAAACCGAACGCTTAAAAATGTACAATTTGCACAAAACCCGCAACGTCGATTGCGATTGCATACAAATATTATAATCTATATTTCCAATAAAATCAAGAGCCGACGATGATTTTGTCCAAAAAATTAACGAATAATTTATATTCTCGGCGTAAAAACAATGCATAAAGCGCTCTCGGGGCGGAATAATTTATATTAAAAAAGCCCCGGAGGATTTTTATGGAAGAATATTCGAAGTCAAATAAGCCGGTCTTATTCGGACAAATACCTTTTGATAATGATTTGGACGATGAAATAAAACTGTATATGCCCAAAAAACGCGAGAAGAACCGAAAACTATTATCTTTCTGCTTCAGAATATGTCGATTCTTTATAATGGTGATCGCGTTTTTTCTCATTTATTATTGCCTTTATCGGCTTTACGTAAAAAACGCCGTACTTGCAGAAGATCTTCCTGTATCAGCAATTCCCGAAGACACTTCGATTGAAGAAACACTCCGTCTTCCCGAGCCTCGCTTACCGCTGATTATCGATGAAAGCTCTTTTGAAATCAATCTTGCGGAATATTTAAATGAAGATAATTATATTAAAATTCCGCACGGTGATGGCATAAAAGTGCTTATAGTAAATTCCCACTCCTCAGAAAGAGTATCAGATTCGCTTTCCTCATCCGATCTCGGCGAGGATCTCGCCAAGATCCTCGAAAGCAGAGGTGTAGGTACATATTTTGACAATACCTCAAATGACGAGTCAGGAGTCATAGGTGCTTATGCAAGAATGTCGGAAAAAATTGTGATGATGAAAGAAAAATACAATGAAGCCGTCATAGTTATCGATATTCACGATTCGGACAGCGGCTCGCCCTTTACCTTCACGATAGGAGCGACAGAAGGCTTTTCTTGGGAGGAAAATCTACGCTTGGCTTGCAACATATATAAATTAATGAAGGATACTGATGCAATGTTCAGATTTTTGCCGACCGCGCTTGGTCAGGATACCGGACTTCTTACGTTAAATATCGGCATAGGCGGAAATCTGACAGATGACAGTACCGCGCGCTCTCTGCTTGCATCATTTGCAGATGCATTGTCACAATTATTACAAAACGAACCCCTTGCCTAGGCAAGGGGTTGATCTTATATAAGTTTCAGTTCGGAACGCGATATTCCGGTTTTGGAAATTACAAACGCGATCATCTCTTCGCTAGCTGAATGCTCACCCGTTGTTCGGATGTTTGTCTTTCCGGTGTCGCGGTAGATCAGCCCTGCGCCGCAGTAAGATTTGATCTTTTCGTAAGCCGCAGAAACTTCGGTAGAAGCAAAACGTGCAAGTTCGTACCGTATCTCAGAGGGACATTTCTCGGGGAGAGGAGAAAGCTCCTCACAGCACGGGTCGAGTGCATCACAAATATATGCCTCAATCTCGGTCGAGCGGATGACAGCACCGCTCTCGGTGTCGTAAATAATGTGTCTGCCTTCAGCAGGACAATAAAATGTATATGTCATTTTTTACTCCGATAATGATTCTTTCTGTTTTTGATTTCCTTTTTAATTCTCAGTCGGTTGCAAATCAAAGCTCCTAAAAGCGCCGTGAGCGGAATGAGAAGATGAGCGATAAACGAGATCAAAGCATCTCTGGGATTGTTTGGCTCGTCGACAAAAGCTCTTGCAAGTATAAGTAAAATGCAAAGGATAGATGATGCTATAAGAGCAGAAGAAAGCGAAAGCTTTCCGTCCATTCTTGAAGCGCAAAACGCGCCACCCACTGCCGCTCCAAGGTAGAGAGCAAAAGGTGCAAAAAGCTCCGAAAACGCAACTGGCGAATCGAGCCTTTGAATAAAGAAAGCTCCGACAAATAAAATGAAAAGCCCCGTAAGTAGCATCAATAGTGTGGCTTTCGGGGCAGTTTCAAAAATGGTATACTGTTTTTTAGAATTACGCTTGCTTATCGAAGAAGCCATATCCGTACCTCCGAAAATATGATATTAAATCATATTCACTTGGTAGGCAAGCTATTCTCAATAAAGAATTACTTTTTGTCCTCTTCGCTCTCGGGTGCGTTAGCAGCTACCTGAACTCTGGATACTGCAGTCTTGAGAAGCTGAATTCTGGTGCGGTCACGGGAAGAGATGATGGTGATGGTTTCCTCTGTGATGTTGGTGATGATACCAACGATGCCGCCGATGGTGACGATCTCATCGCCGATGGAAAGAGCGTCTCTCATCTGCTGGGTTTCTTTTTCCTGCTTTTTCTGGGGACGGATCGCAAAGAAATAGAACACGGCAAACATGATCACGATCATTATGATGGTGCCCCAAGTGCCGGTAGCGCCCATTCCTGCGCCGGTACTGTCGAGAAATGTAAACATTTTTACCTCCGAAATTGTTATTTAAGAAGATTATACACCAAAAAACCGAATTCTTCAATACCAAATCGTGAAATTTTATCTCAAATGGCAAAAAAAGCTGAAAAAAACTTGAAAAAAATGCTTTGTTGTGATATACTTAATATGTATGCATATATAATCACAAAATAATTTAAGGAGTAATCCGTAAAATGAACGGCGGAAACGAAAATAAATATCTCGAATGCGGTAAGATCATCAACACACACGGTGTAAAGGGCGGTATCAAGATCGAATCCTGGTGCGACAGTCCCGAAACACTTGCGGAACTTACCGAGATCTATTTCAAAAAAGGCGATTCTTATGAAATGCGAAAGGTTCTTTCGTCAACTGTTATGAAGCGTCATGTAATGGCTTACATAGAAGGGGTTACTGATATTGACAGCGCGGCTGCGCTCAAGGAAACCGTTATCTATGCGGACAGAGATGACATCCCTCTTGATGAAGGCGACTATTTTATCATTGATCTCGTTGGTCTTCCCGTAATAGACGCCGACAGCGGTGTTGAGTACGGCAAGGTATCCGACGTATTCAATACCGGCGCTTCCGACATTTATACTGTCAAGACTCCTGATGGAGAGCGAATGATTCCCGCAGTACCCGAATTCATTATCGAGATCGATACCGAGCGCGGAATTTTTGTCAGACCTATCGAAGGGATGTTTGACTGATGCGCTTTGACATTATGACGCTTTTTCCCGATCTTGTTTCGGGAGTTCTTTCGGAGAGTATTATAGGCAGAGCGCAGAAGGCGGGTTTGCTCAGCGTTTATGCACATAATATCCGCGATTGGAGCGAAGATAAAAACAGAAGGGTAGACGATACACCCTACGGCGGCGGAATGGGGATGCTTATGGCAGCTCCGCCCGTATATAATTGCTATTCAGCGGTGCGAGAAATGGCCCCCGATCTGAAAACACGAGTTATCTATATGTCCCCAAAGGGTCGCGTACTCACTCAAGATCACGCACGCGAGCTCAAAGAGAATTACGAAAGACTCGTTATTCTTTGCGGTCACTACGAGGGTATTGACCAACGAGTGCTCGATGAAATTGTCGACGAAGAGATCTCGATTGGCGACTATGTTTTGACAGGCGGTGAGCTCCCTGCATGTATTTTGGTTGACTGTGTTTCAAGACTGATCGACGGAGTCCTTGCTGCCCCGGACTGCTATGAAAACGAAAGTATCGCTTCGGGACTGCTTGAATATCCTCAGTATACAAGACCTTATGAATGGCACGGTATAAAGGTTCCCGACATTTTACTTTCCGGTCACCATGCCAATATCGCAAAGTGGCGCGAAGAGCAGTCCTTGAAGCTTACCGCTGAAAAGCGCCCTGATCTTTTGGAAAAGAAATAATTTTTATCAATCTGAAATGGAGGTGTAAAAGTGAAGAGAGATGGTAAAACAGGTAAAGTCGGCATTGTGCTTGGCTTGCTTTTTGCGCTGTGTGATGCTGTTGCATCATTTTTCTCCTCGGGTTGTCTATACAAGCTTTTTACCTCGCATAATGCAGCGCGTGAAAGATTCGATTCTTCTGCAACCGTAACGATATACAGAAAGGTAAGCAAACACTCCCGCAAATTTTCGGGAGGCTTTCGAAAGTGGCTTTCAAGGCAATTTGAACGATCGATAGTTCTTACAGCGTTTTCTTCTTTGACAAAGAAAATGCTCAGCCTCCCCGGAAGAGTCATCGGCTCATTTAGCATAACTTGGAGTGCCTATGTTCTTCTTATCTCGTTTGTCAAGATGTTTGTTCTCGTTGATTCAACTGCTTCGTTTGCGAATATCATCTGCGGCGCAGTTGTCTTTCTGGCATCAATACCTTTGATGCTGGCAGATAAGTCGATAATTACTCTTTGCGCCGAAAGCCCCTTGGTATACAGAATTCTAACCGGAGTGTTCGGTGTCCCTGCAGAATCACTCAAAAAGGTTGATGCTCTCTATGTAGGACAGAGCGGAGCCGTTATCCTCGGCATAGTCCTCGGACTCCTTACCTATGTAATCTCACCGGTTTATATGGTGTTTTCAATATTTGCGGTTATTACTTTTGCACTTATAATGACGTACCCCGAAGGCGGAGTAGTTATTTCTATCGCCGTTGCTCCTTTGCTCGGCGTAATACCCGCTCCTTCGATAACGCTCGCCGCTATTGTTCTTCTGACTGCATTTGCGTATTTTATCAAGGTTGTCAGAGGTAAGCGAGTTTTTAAATTCGGAATCACCGAATTTGCATTTTGGGGATTTGCGCTTGTGATGTTGTTGGGCGGATTTGCCCCCGGAGAAGCCAACACTTTCGAAAATGCGCTTCTCTCCGTCGCGCTGATGCTCATCTTCCCAATGACGGTAAATCTGATGAAATATAAAAGATGGATAAAAAACTGCGTTTTGGCGTTTATCATCCCCGCAAGCATTGTTGCATTCATCGGTATAGTTCAGTATTCTCTCGGCATGGCTCCTTCGGGGTGGATCGATCAAACTCTGTTTGGCGGAATTACCTCAAGAGCTGTTTCGATATTTAATAATCCCAATATACTCGGACTGTATCTTTCGGTTTCTTTCCCTATGCTTCTTCTTTCATTTTATCATAAATCGCCAAAAATCAAGCTCCTTGGCGGTATTGCTTCTGCATTTGTCCTTGTTTGCGTAGCGTTTACCTATTCTCGTTCTGCTTGGATCGCCCTGCTTTGCGGTGGAATCGCTTTTGCTGTTATGGCATCACCAAGGGGCATTTTGTGGCTTATTCCTTCGGCAGGCGTGGGCGCACTTGCTTATATTGCTTTTCCGGATAGCATAGGAGCAAGACTTGCTAACTTTGCAACACTAGCGGATTCCGCAAACAGTTACAGAATGGCTGTGTGGAATTCGTCATGGAATATGCTTCCCGAACTGCTTCTTGGAGGAGTCGGACTCGGGGAAGAAGCGTTTAAGACTGCGTATATCAATTATGCCGCAGCGGGAACGCAATCGGTTATGCATTCTCATAACCTGTATATGCAAATAGTGATCCAACTTGGACTTATCGGACTGTTACTCTTCTTACTTGTGTTGTTTGTTGTTTGCAGAAAGTGTTTTTCGGCACCTGTTACTTCATCGGGTAAGGATATTACGCTTACATCCCGTGCGGCACTTGCGGGCGCAGTCGCGTTGCTTGCAGCAGGCTTGTTTGATTACACTTGGTATAATTTCAGAGTATTCTTTATATTCTGGGCTTTAATTGGTGTCGCATGCGCCGCAACCGGTCTTTATGAAAACGAAAACCGCGAGGATGTTATCCCTGATTATGATGAGAATTCATATTCGCTTACGGTAAGAATACCTAAGGCAAAGGATAGATACGAAGGAGAAAGAGAGGACGCACAAAATGAATGAACAAATAAATAATGAAATAACTAAAACGCAAAAGAGCAAAAAGCCCAAGGCAAAGCGAGAAAAAGTATCTCGCGGCAACAGATTCAATCTTATCGATGCGATCATAATTATATGTATAGTAAGCGTACTTGCACTTTTATACTTTGTATATTCGCCTCTTGAGCTTCTCGGTATCGGGACAAAAGAAACCAATATTATTTATACGGTCAAAGTTTCGGGAGTTCCGTCCGAATATGCCTCAGCTATCACAATGGGTGATATTATTTCGGATAGCGACGGCTACATCCTCGGCACAGTCGCCTCTGAAGTTGAGATCGAGCCCCACAGCATTTATGAATACAGAGAAAACGAATTCGGAAGCGGCGGTATTGTGCGTATAACTCACCCCGATCTGGTTGACCTGATAATTACAATATCGGCAACGTCCGAAAAAGGAAGCGACGGATACACAGTTGATGGAAAGAGAATCGCCGTCGAGGCAGAGTATCACCTTATGCTTCCCAAATTCGAATCAAAGGGTACTTGTATCTCGCTCAGTGAAGAAAATATTCGAGAGGGAGGTGCTTCGTAATGGCTGCAAGAAATAATTCTAAAATCAGATTCGGTTTGCTCGACGCAGTGGTTCTGATCGTAGTTATAGCGCTTGCGCTTGCACTTGTTTTTAGATACACCGCAGATAAGCGTCTGTTCGTTTATGACACAGAAGAGTATACCGTTAGGGTAAAGGCGTGCGGACTCCAGTATACAACGGTAAATATGCTTGATTCAAATGCGAATGTGTATCTTGAGGACGGAAAGCTGCTCGGAGTATTTGTCCACGCACCCACAGTGACTCCAATGCTCAGCTATTCGACAACCTCTGCAGGTGACATCATAGCTGCATATTACCCAGATAACACACTTGTCGACATCGTCACCGATATTGAATGCGATCTTATCGTAAATGACGGAATGATAATGACAAAAAGCGGTGTGCACATTGCCGTTGGTGCGGTACTCAAGATCCATACCGAAACGGTAGATCTCACCGTAGAAATCACGTCTTTGGAAAAGAAAATATCTAACTAATGATTTTGAGTTGGTAAAAATAACAACAAATAGCTATTGGTATTTGAGGATTTTTATTAATTTATTCTATTGAAATCAGCACTGATTATTGATATAATTATAATGTATCATTTTGTTCGTATTTTTAGCAGAATAAGGAGTCTCAAATGATTCAGAGAGAAGTTACGATCACAAACAGCACCGGTCTTCACGCAAGACCCGCAACCTTCTTTATCCAGAAGGCAAATACTTATCGAAGCAGCGTTTGGGTCGTTAAGGATGACCGCAGAGTCAGCGCAAAGAGCTTGCTTGGCGTTCTTTCAATCGGTATTGCTAAGGGAATGACCATTACCCTTGCTGCTGACGGAGAAGATGAGAATGAGGCAATTAATGGCCTTGTTGAGCTTATTGAATCCGGCTTTAACGACTGAATAGGATAAACAATAGGGTGGGAGTAGTATGCTTCCGCCCGTTTGTTTAGGGGAAATAATGAAAACAGATACAAATCAAAATTCGTCGCGTATGCAAAAGCTGCACGCCGAGGCAATGCAGTTACCCGAAAGACCGGGTGTTTATATTATGCGCGACGCATCCGATAAGATCATTTATGTCGGAAAGTCAAGAAATCTTAAAAATAGAGTTTCTCAATATTTTGGGAATAATGAGAAAAATGCCAAAACAGCACGTATGGTTGCCTCCGTCAGAAGATTTGAGTGCATTCATTGTGATACGGAGATCGAGGCACTTACTCTTGAGAATACTCTCATCAAGCAGCATACACCAAGATATAATATAAGGCTTAAGGATGCAAAGTCGTATCCTTTTATCAAACTTACCGCAGAGGAGTTCCCAAGGCTTATTATGACAAGAAAACGCCTTGATGACGGCGGAAAGTATTTCGGCCCGTATTCGGGTACTCAAAGCGTTTTTTCTGTTATATCATTTATGAATAAAACCTTTGGGTTATACTCATGCAAAAGAAAGTTTCCCGCTGATTTTGGAAAGGGTAGACCTTGCATCAATTTTCAAATGGGACATTGTCCCGGCATCTGCACGGGAAAAGTTTCTCGCGATGACTACGCGCAAAGAGTAAATTCGGTTGCCGAAGTTCTTCGCGGAAATACTGCAAAGGTCAGAAAGCAGCTTGAGGACGATATGTTCAGGTTTGCCGAGGAAGAGCAGTACGAGGCTGCCGCGCGATGCCGTGACGCAATAGAATCGCTCAACAAGCTTTCACAAAAGCAAAAGGCAGTTGCTTCTCCGGGCACAGACCGTGACGTTATCGGACTTTATGAAAATGACGCAGTTTCCATGCTGTGTATACTTCGCATACGCGACGGTGCCTTGAACGATAAGCTTGATTTCCCCTTTGCGGGTGATGTCATCGCTGATAGCTCTGCAATCATTTCTTTGCTGTTTGAGCATTACAGAATGTCCGAGGATATTCCCGATAAGCTCCTGCTCGGCTTCGATTGCCCTGCAACAGAAATGACAGCACTTGCGGAGTCAATGTCCGCTTTGCATAAACGTAAAGTCGACGTATCAAAGCCCCTTATAGGTGACAACAAAAAGTTCTGCGACCTCGCAGTTGAAAACGCTAAGCAGAGTGCTATCAAATATTTGCGCGATAACGAGAAAAGCGATGAAGCCGCAGTGCTTCTTGCATCACTCTTATCGCTTGAAGTCGTGCCTTACAGAATTGAGGCTTACGATATTTCCAATATCGGAAGCGAGAATATCACCGCAGGTATGATAGTTACGGAGGGCGGCAGATTTGCCAAAAGCGAATACCGTTCCTTTAAAATTACAACGACAGACGGTCAGGATGACTATGGATCACTGCGTGAAACACTTTCGAGAAGACTTAAGTACCTTTTACCCGATCAGGAAGGATTGCCACAGAATACTTCGTTCTCATCAATGCCCGACCTTATTCTGCTTGACGGCGGAGCAAATCATCTATCCGTAGCTCTTGAGCTTATGGGCGAAATGGGAATCAATATTCCCGTTGCAGGTATGGTAAAGGATGAATTTCATAAAACCCGCGCGCTTGTGGTTTTTGACGGCGAAGAGTACTGCGAGATCAATATTGCCAAAATACGCGAGGTCTTTGTTTTTGTTTATAAAATTCAGGAAGAAGTTCATAGGTACTCTATCGGACGAATGACACAGGCTAAGCGCAAGACGGTCAAAACATCTTCGCTGACAAAGATCGATGGCATAGGTCCTGCAAAAGCCAAAGCACTTTTGGCAGCCTTTGGCGGCTACAACGGCGTTAAAAACGCATCTCCCGAGGCGCTCAGATCTGTCAAGGGAATAAACTCAACCGACGTACTGCGCATTACAGCATACTTCGGTAAAAATACGGAGGAAGAAGAATGAGGATCATAACCGGAAGCGCAAGGGGCGTCAGCTTGATGACTCTCCCGGGCGAAGCAACAAGACCTACTGCTGAACGAACCAAGGAAGCGGTATTTTCTATGATTCAGTTTGATATAGAAGGCAGAAAGATTCTCGATCTTTTTGCAGGCTCGGGTCAGCTTGCGCTTGAGGCTCTTTCAAGAGGTGCCGCTTCTGCAGTCCTTTGTGACAAATCAAAGGAAGCAATTAATATTATCAAGAAGAACGCCGAAAAGACTCGTCTGTCCGATAAATGCAAAATTTATTCCTCGGATGCACAAACGCTGCTTGGCAGACTCGGAGATGAGCGTTTTGACATTGTTTTTCTTGACCCACCGTATGCATTAAAAACGATTCCGAGTGTATTGTCATTACTGTTATCAAATAATAGAGTAAAGCCTACTTCGATCATAGTTTGTGAAACAGCGGAGGCTTCCGACGTTTTCGGAAATGACGATATCCTTTGTGACAAGTTCAACATTAAAAAGCAAACAAGATACGGTGCGGCTTGCGTAACGATCATCTCGCCCAAGGAGGAATGCTTATGAGAACAGCAATAATTCCCGGAAGCTTCGATCCTATGACCCTCGGTCATAAGGACGTTGTTGAAAGAGCGATCAAGCTCTTTGATCGCATTATAGTTGCGATTATGATTAACCCCGATAAGAAAGGCAAATTCAACTTTGCCGAGCGAAAAAAGATCGCCGAGCTCACACTTGCCGAATTTCCGCAGGTTACCGTAATAACAGCCGATGGCTACCTTGCGGATCTGGCATCAGCATTGAAAGCAGTTGCCATTGTCAAGGGTGTTAGAAACACCGACGATTTTGAATACGAGCAGGATATGGCAGTATTTAATCACAATAGAAATCCTGTAACCGAAACCGTATACATTCCTTCATACGGAGAAATGTCGGATATCAGCTCGACTTATGCGCGAAATCTTATCGATTCCGGCGCACCTCTTGACGGCATTCTTGCCCCCGATGTAATAGAATATATCGAAAGCTTGGTAAGATAAATGCAGATTACACATTATGATTTTAAAGCCCCCGTAAACCGCCCTCTCCGCGCGGCATTCGTTGCCGATACACACGATAAACCTTACGAAAAAATCGTGAAAGAGATAAAATCCAATAAAGTTGATCTTATCTTTATGACAGGCGATATTATATATGCTCATGATGATTATGCTGAGCGCGCATTCGATATGTTGGCTGAATTTGTTTCGATTGCTCCAACGTATATGTCGCTTGGTAACCATGAAGGCGGCGCGGTACCTCTTGTAAGAACAAAATGTCGAGAGATCGGTGTTAAACTCCTTGAGGAGGCTTATGAAGAATTTGAAGGCATTTTCATTGGCGGTCTTACCTCGGGATATATTGCCGACAGCGAGGGGCTCGAGGAGAATCATTGGAGGAAAACTCCGGAACCCGATATTGCTTGGTTGAAAGACTTTGCTTCTATCTCGGGATACAAAGTTTTGCTTAATCATCATCCCGAATACTATCCCGAGTATATCAAAAATCTTGATATTGACCTTGTTCTGTCCGGACACGCTCACGGCGGTCAATGGCGATTCTTCGGAAGGGGACTTTTTGCTCCCGGTCAAGGCTTGTTACCGAAATATACATCGGGTATTCACGATGGCAGATTGATCGTCAGCCGCGGACTTGCAAATAACGCACCTCCAATACCGAGATTGTTTAATTCCAAAGAGCTCATATTCATCGATTTTCGCCAATAAAATAATCGTCCGCCCGAAATTCGGGCGGACGATTATTTTATTTTTTGATAGCGTAAAGGTTTAGATCCCAAGCCGGAATATATGGGTATCTTCTTAAATACAGTTTATATTCGGGTGCTATGGAATGTATCTGCAAAATCAATTCGTGAAGGTCTTCGGTTCGATGATAGACAGAAATCAAAAGATCGGGGTGATATTTTTTTATAGTTTCCGCAGTTCCTTCGATTGCTTGCTTTTCAGCGCCTTCAACGTCGTATTTAATATAATCGACTTTTTCATTCAGCAAAGAGTCGAGAGCAACAGCATCGACCTCTGCGTGTCTGCGAGAACTTCCGTCTTCGTCAAGACCTGCATTGCGGTTGCCGCTGTCATCAAAGATCAAAGTTGTGTTCTCGTTCCAGGCGGCAGTATTGACCGGAATAACCCTTGGTTCGCTCTCAGCATACGCAGAAAGCTTGCGGAAATTACGTCTGTCGGGTTCGAGTGCTATGATTTTTTCAATATGAGGGCAAAGCTCGACAAGCTCCATTGCCGTGTCACCGTTATATGCTCCAATATCGGCGGCAACTCTGTATCCCTCAAAGTTCAGCAATTCAGCCATGACCTCTGAACGCTCATTGGCGGTTGAGTTGAGAATATCAAGTTTTCCGCTTCTTCTAAATTCAATGACTCCTCGGTATACTTCTTTCGAACGCTCATCCGAAAGCAATCGGTAGGCTTTTTCTATGTCGTCTTTATGTTCATTCTCAAATTCGTCGCAAAAGACGTTGTAACCTCTGACAGGTACATCGGGAATATAAGTTTCGCACTCGCTTGCAACATCCGCGATTTTTTGCATTACGTCGGAAAGGGAAGACGCAAAGGCAACAAGTACAATAATATTATCTTTCCCGTATTTATCTTTTATCTCAGAAAAAGACATAACGCGCTTTCCGTGAAATATCTGACCTCTCACAAATCCGTCACTTGCAAAGAAGTCAGAGATCACAATGCCGTATGATTCGCATACTTCTATTATTTTGTCGGCACCGTTTCCCATGCCGTACATTACTATTGTTTTGTTTGCCGAAGCAAGATAAGTCCAAAGATCCATTTTTTGCTCCTTGTATGATCTGAATAAATTATATCATATCTTTTTGAATATTTCAACCTTCAAATGCTCGTATCAAGCATAAAAGCGAAAAAAGATTCATATAAATGAACAAACGAATCTTTTAGCGGAGGATGTCCTATGACAGACACAAGCATATACAAGGATATTGCCGAGCGGACCGGCGGCGATGTCTATATCGGAGTTGTTGGACCGGTACGTACCGGAAAATCCACATTTATCAAGCGTTTTATGGAAACTCTCGTCTTGCCGAACATCAAAGAAGGCTATGGCAGGGACAGAGCGAGAGATGAGCTTCCTCAAAGCGCGGCGGGAAAAACAGTAATGACAACGGAACCCAAATTCATACCCGATGAAGCTGTTGAGATCAATCCTTCGGGCGCAGGAAAGCTCAGAGTGAGGATGATTGATTGCGTCGGATATATGGTCGATGGCGCTATGGGAGTTCTCGAAGAAGGGCAACCTAGACTCGTCAGAACGCCCTGGAGCGAAGAGCCTATGCCTTTTGCAAAAGCAGCAGAAGAAGGAACCAGAAAGGTGATTTGTGAGCATTCGACAATCGGTATGGTTATAACAAGCGACGGAAGCATTGGAGAGATTCCTCGTGAATCTTATGTAGAAGCTGAAGAGCGCGTAATAAAAGAACTGAAAGAGCTCGGAAAGCCGTTTGCAGTAATATTGAACTCATCTCATCCTACCTCAAATGAATCCATAGCGCTTGGACATCAGCTTGAGGAAAAGTATGGCGTTCCGGTAGCACTTGTAAGCTGTCTTGAACTTGACGGCGAGGATATAGGCAGCATACTCGAAATGGTTCTAGGAGAATTTCCTATTACCGAGGTGGAAATTGCTATGCCAGAATGGACAAAGGAATTACCCGATACACACCCAATAAAGACAACCGTTATCGAAAAAGTTAGAGAATGCGCGGCAAAAGCTGCCAAAATGGGTGATGTCAAAGACGCCTATTCCGGCCTTTCGGAGGTTGAGTATGTAAGCTCTGCGAATATTTCGGAACTTGACTTGGGCAGAGGTATAGCAAAAATAGATCTTACACTTGACGAAGGGTTGTTCTATAAAACCTTGGGCGAGCTCAGTAGCCTTCCTATTTCTTGCGAAAGCGATCTGCTGCCGATTCTTTGCGAACTTTCTGTAATAAAAGCAAAGTATGACAAGGTTGCTCAAGCTTTGAATGATGCCGAAGAGAGGGGATACGGAATAGTAATGCCAGATATTTCGGAGCTTCATCTCGAAGAACCGGAGATTGTAAGAAAGCAAGGAGGTTATGGAGTCAAACTGTCCGCTTCGGCGCAATCCATACATATGATCAGGGCAAATATCGAAACCGAGATCAATCCCATGGTCGGTTCAGAGCAGCAGTCGGAGGAGCTTGTCAAGTATCTGTTGCGTGAATTCGATGAATCTCCTTCAAGTATTTGGGAGTCGAATATATTTGGCAAATCGCTCTATGATCTTGTAAACGAAGGACTCCACTCGAAGCTTGAACATATGCCGGATGACGCTCGCACCAAACTCTCTGAAACCCTCGAAAGGATAATCAATGAGGGAAGCGGCGGACTTATCTGCATATTGCTTTAATAGAAACAGCGCCTATGAGGTTCTTCCCATAAGCGCTGTTCTTTTATTTCTCAACAAAGATCAAATTGCCGTTTTCGTCCAGATCAACAATCGCAAGCGAATGGAGATTAATACCGGCTTGGCGAATTTTATCACCGCCGGGTTGGAAAGCTTTTTCAATGCAAATACCTGCTCCAACAACCTCCGCTCCCGCCTGATGGGCGATATCTATCAGACCGCGCAAAGCTTCGCCGTCTGCAAGAAAGTCGTCAATTATGAGCACTCTGTCATCTTTCGAAATGAATTTTTTATCAACACGAACATCGAAAACAGTGCCCTTTGTGAACGAGCGGACAAGAGACGAGTAGGTTTCTCCGGTCACGTTTTTAGCCTGTGATTTTTTTGCAAACAAAACGTCAACACCAAAATATCTCGCAGCAATACAAGCTATTCCGATTCCCGATGCTTCAATCGTTAATATCAAAGTAGGCATGGTGTCTTTGAAAAGACGGTAAAATTCCTTACCCATTTCGTCGATAAGAGAAATATCCATTCTGTGGTTCAAAAAGTTAGAAACAATAACCACTCCACCCGGCTTTATATCCGCGTCGGACAATATTTTATCCTGAAGAAGTTTCATAAATAATGGCCTCCTTGGTCGTTATAGGTATATTATACTATAAATTTTCCAATCGGTAAAGAGGTAAATAAAAAAAAGATGAATTTTTGCGAAAAATGTTGAAAATTAATTAGAAATGTGATAGAATATAGTAAATTAGATTTACTTGGAGGTTATATATGTCAAAAAAAGAAGGTGCTGTATTCGCTAAATCATTGTTTGGCTATAAAAAGCGCGATGTAAATGAATATATCAGACTTGCTGATGAAAGCAATTCGGAAAAGATCAAGGAATATGAAACGAGAATAAATGAACTTGAAGAAACTCTTTCAAAAGAAAGAGCTTCATATCAATCACAGGTTAAAACTCTTTCTGATGAAAAGGACGACGCAACAAAGAAAGCGGAAATCGCAAAGTTGGAATTTAACAGTAAACTTGCAGATTGTGAAGCTAAATGCGCTTCATTCGTCAAGCTTGCTGATGCAGCAACTCTACGTGCAGAATCTGCCGAGGCGCTAGTAAATGAACTGTCAGCACAGTTGGAAATCCAACGAACCGAGATGAATGCATTAAAAGCAAAGTCCGAGACAGATGAAAAACAAATTTCGCAGCTCAATGCCGCCATCGTCAGTCTTTCGTCTTTTGAAGAAAAAGAGCGAGCTGAAAAGACAAAATTCTTTAAGTTTCGCCGCCCCGTTTTTTTCAAAATTAATAGGAAATGAAGCATATTGGAACCAAAATCAAAGATCTTCGTTCTGCAAAAATGATGACTCAGCAAGAACTTGCCGGTGATCATATTACCCGCAATATGCTCAGCAGGATAGAAAACGGCTTCGCTTTGCCGTCTCTTCCGTCTTTGCTTTATATAGCTGATAGATTGAGTGTGACGCCGGGCTATCTTCTTGCATCGGAAAACGAAGAATTTCATTACAAAAAGATGGGCAGAATGCCCGATATTCTGAATACGTTCTCTGCAGGTGAATGGCGTATCTGCAAGGATCTCTGCAACGGTTTATCCGGTGCGGATGATGAGATCAGATATATTATTTTTCTGTGTATTTTCAACGAAGCTAAAGAACTGTTCGCGTCGGGTGAGCTTCGTGAAGCTGCAGAAATGTTCGACGAAGCCAAAAGATATGCTGATTTGACTGTATATCCTACCGCACCGTATATTGGTGAGTGTGATATGTATTTGCTTTGCATTTCCGGTATATCGCCGTCGCTGGTTTCGGACATAGAGGTTATGTCCTCTCCTCAGCTATCTGCGTTATCGGATGTTTTCTGCAGATATTATTCGTTAATCTTTTGGGCAGATAACGATGAGATTGCTTTGTTTGATAGCTTGAGAAAAATTAGCTTTGAGGATGTGTCTGGAGTGTATGCTGAGCATATTAACGCAAAAGCAAAGATGAAAAGCGGTGACTATCTTGATGCGTATCATATATTGAAGCAGGTACTTGCCGCATCGGAAAACATTCCTGCGCCAATGCTTTATTTTGTTTTCACGGATCTTGAAATTTGTTGTAGAGAGCTTTCTGACTACCGCGGCGCGTATGAATATTCTTCCGACCGTACCGGAATGCTTGAAAAGTTCCTTGGTTAAAACAATGCAAAAAAGAATTAGATTTGTTATTTTATGGTGTGTTTTGTTTCCACTTTTGCTTCTGTCGTCGTGTGTTGATCGGCTCTATGGATTTGAAACCGATTACTCAACAGGCGTACCGCTTACTCCCGAAATGATTGAATCAATTATTGATGCCGCCACGGTTATTCAGCCGGAAATCTATCCGACAGAAACAGATTCGTCCGGCAGCTTGATTGTATATTGGTTGCCCGGTGGTTCTGTTTGGCACGCAAGTAAATCTTGTTCGTCCGTAGAAAGATCAAAAAATGCTCGAAACGGTTCAATAGTAACTGCTATTTCGGAGGGGAAAGATCGCCCGTGTCAAATTTGTTCCGGCAATATTGAATATACTGTCGAAAGCGAAGTAACGATATGCCAAGGTGATTTTTCTGAAGATATATCATCTGCTGAGTCGGAAACACAAAAATATCCGAAGGAATATTCCCAAGACGGAAAATTGTTGGTTTATTGGACAAAAAGCGGATCTGTATGGCATGAGAGTGCTTCTTGTTCAAGCTTAGCGAAAACTCCAAAGGAAAATCTCATTTGCGGAAGCGAAGAGGAAGCTTTATCCGCAGGAAAAGAAAGAGCATGCAAAAAGTGCTCGTAGATAAATTTGAGGTATATTATGAAAAAACTATCTGTTTTCTTGATTGTTCTTATTATTTTGCAATCAATATTTATTTCGGGATGTGAGAATAATACGGAAGCTCCCGAAACTTCAGCTGAAAGTGTTGCGGCAATTACCACCGAGCCCGCACCGCAAGAAACATCCTTGCTGATTTTTGATGATACAACTATTCATTACACGATCGTAAGAGGTTCCTACGCAGACAATGTCGAAGTAGGTGCTGCAGTAACCTTGAATCACGCATTCAGAGATGCGTATGCTGGAAATTGGAAAGCCACAATAAAAGATGATTTTGTTGTTGGACAAAAGCGTGATGAGATTTTTGAGATCGAAGGAAAAGAAATATTAGTTGGACTTACCAATCGCAAAGAATCACACGATGTTCATGCGTCATTGGAGAGGGATCAATACGCTATAAAAGCTGTTGGTGAAAAGCTTGTTATTGTGGGGTACAACTCATATGCTACTGTTTCTGCAGTAGAATATTTTGTGAGTACTTTTCTTAATACTAAAATTAATGGATCTTTCGAGATCAATGCTGATTATGAACACCGCGGCGAGGCAAGTCTTCGTAAAGTTGCGGTTTCAGAAGAAGCATCTTACAGAATTATGACCTGGAATCTTGGATGTATGGTAAGCGAGGAAAAGAACGGTCAACTCGAATGCATAGATATTCTTTTGCGTTACCTTCCGGATATTATGGGACTTCAAGAGTGCAACTCAGCGGTTCATTCTAAGGTCTTGAAGAATTTGCCCGATTTTTATGAATTTGCAAATAAAACGCATAAAAACAGTTCAACGGTAAATTATACGCCGATTATCTATAATGCGGAATTGTTCACTCTTTTGAAATCTGATATTGTATGGCTACGAGGCAGATATACAGGAACAAATACGAAGTCGCTGAACTGGGCTGTATTTGAGGATATGAACGGTGTTAAATTTGCTTTAATCAATTATCACGGAGCAGTATGCTCTAACAGCTATAGCGGATTCCAAAATTATACGTCAGCGCAACTTACCGAGCAGGCTAATATCTGGAAGCTTGATAATGTTGTGCAGGTTATTGAGATCAAGAATGCTATCGTTGCCGAATTTGGAAATATTCCGATAATGGTTTCGGGCGATAACAATTTCAACAGCAGTTCCCAGCCGTACAAGAACCTTGCATCGGACGGCTTCGTCGATGCGGAGCTTACTGCAAGAGTAAGTAAAGTAACAGGTTACAAAACAAGCTACTCGTATGGTTCTATTCCCGGTAGCGGTTTGAGTATTGACCACATTTTCGGACTTAATAATGTTGATTTTGCGGTGCATTACATAGTTCGCGGTGATGATGTTTGGAAGGCGTCCGACCATTGTCCTGTATATGTTGATTTCAATATTTCAAAATAATAAAATGCACTCCGTTGGAGTGCATTTTATTATTTTGCTTTAGAGTTCTTCTTGATTTCAGCATCTTCACGCATTGCTCTTTTTATTCTTACGGAAAAGAGAAGGGATAGTAATACTCCGACAACGTATAACACCAAAATTATCATCAGTCCCATAAAATTGCCCGAACTTGATTCAAGATCAGCAGGAAGTATGATAAACATATATGCTCCTGCAACGGTTAAAATCAAGTGAAGAATCCATCTTGCTACAGCTTGTATATTTGTGTGTTTAAGTATTACGTTGGCGGTAGCAAATGAAAGACAAAAAAGATAGATATACAGAATGCGTGAGGGGGCGAGAGCGAGGGAACTTTCATCCGTATGAGAAATAAGCATAATGGTGCTGAATGCAATTATCGCCAGCGTGTAGTAAATAGTTGAAAAACATAAAGTTTTTTTAAGTAACTGTTTCATTTTTTTGATCCTTGTAATTATTATTTAATATCTTACCACTTAATTGTTACAAAAGCAAGACTTTTTATGAAAAAACTCAAATTAATTTGTGGACTGAAGACAAAATTCCGAAAATAATGAATATTTTTATGAATATTTATATAAATATTCATTATATGTGTTGACTATTTGCTTATTTTGAGTTATAATATATATATTATGGGTTATTATGCTAAATTAAATTTTAGCAGATTACGGAGGTAGAAAAATGACTAGAAGAGAAGCGCGAGAGATTACTCTTGAACTGCTTTTTGAGATGGGATTCCATTCGGAAGATACACCCGAAGCTGTTATTGAACGCGCTGTTGCAATGCGCGAGATACAGGTTAACGAATATGTAAAGAGAGTGTTTTTTGGTGTAGCCGAAAAGCTTGAGTTTATCGATACTCTGCTCGATAAGCATTCCCACGGTTGGAAGAAGACAAGAATTTCTCCTGTGGCTCGTGCGGCTATCAGACTTGCAATTTACGAGATGTATTTCTGCGAGGATGTTCCCGATACCGCATCGATCAACGAAGCACTCGAATTGATCAAAAAATATGATGATGCAGATAAGGTCAAGCCCTTTGTTAACGGAGTTCTTAATGCTGTACTTAAGGAAAAGAACGAGGGAGGAGAGGGCTGATGCTCTTTTGCGGTATTGATACCAGTAACTATACAACTTCTGCCGCGCTTTGTGATCAAGGCGGAAATATAGTTGCTAATATCAAAATCCCACTGCCCGTAAAGCCGGGCGAACGAGGACTGCGTCAGTCGGATGCCGTTTTCGCGCATATAAAGAACCTTCCCGAAATCACGCGGAAGTTAAAAGATGCAATAGGTGATCGCAGTTTAACCGCAGTTGCCGTTTCCTCAAAGCCAAGAGATCCTGAAGACTCATATATGCCTTGCTTTCTCTCCGGAGTTTCTGCGGCAGGTATGCTTGCGGCAGGTGCTGATGTTCCGTTGTATTATACATCACATCAGCAAGGGCATATCATGGCAGCCTATGCGACTTCGGGTGCCGAAACAGATAATATTATTCAAAAATTCGGCTCATTTATCGCCTTCCATGTTTCCGGTGGCACTACCGAATGTGTATTGGTTTCAAATGGCGCGAATGAAGAGTTCGCAATAGAATTGCTTGGCGGAACTGCGGATCTTAATGCGGGACAAGCTATTGACCGTATTGGAGTTGCACTCGGAATTAAGTTCCCTTGCGGTCCCGCGATGGAGGAACTTGCAAAGAATTATCGAGGACAGATCAAAGGTCTGAAAACTTCGGTAAATGATTATTTGTGCAACCTTTCCGGTCTTGAGAATAACGCATTGCGAATGATCAACTCCGGAATTTCTCAAGAGGAAGTCTGTGCCTATGTTTTCGAGTTTATAGCCAAAACATTAAAGAAGCTCGCTTTGAATGCCAGAGAAAAGCACGGCAACCTTCCAATAATCTGGGCAGGAGGCGTAATGAGCAATTCAATCATCAAATCTCGTCTTACTGACCTCGGAAACGTTTATTTTACAGAACCTCAGTATTCCGCAGACAATGCCGCGGGCGTGGCGTTGATCTGCCGTAAAAAGTATTTCAGTGAACATGAATCCTAATGAACAGGCTTTTTCCGTAACACAACTGAACGAATATGTCAAGATGCTCATTGATTCGGATGAGATACTTCAGACTGCGGCTGTATGCGGAGAGATATCTAATTTCAAACATCATTATGCAACGGGGCACTTATATTTCACCTTGAAAGATGAGCGTTCCTCTGTAAAATGCGTTATGTTTGCACGCGATGCTGCGAGATTAAAATTCGAGCCTGAAAATGGTATGACTGTAACCGCTTGGGGTCGGGTTTCGGTCTTTCCGCGTGACGGTGCATATCAGCTTTACGTAGGTTTTATGTCACCGAGCGGACTTGGCGAGCAGTTTTATGCTTTCGAGATGCTGAAACAGAAGCTCGCATCCGAGGGATTGTTTGATGCTGCGAGAAAAAAGATGATTCCGAAGTTCCCGAAAAAGATCGGCATCATAACTTCGCCCACAGGCGCAGCTGTACGAGATCTTTACAACGTATTGACCAGAAGATGGCCTATTGTAGAAATTGAACTATTTCCCGCATTGGTTCAAGGAACCGGTGCAGCTTCGAGTCTACGAAAGGGAATAGAATATTTTGATTCCAAAGATGACATTGATGTTGTGATTATAGGCCGCGGCGGTGGTTCAGGCGAAGATTTAAGCGCTTTTAATGACGAAGCATTGGCCCGTTCGATTGCGGCTTCTAAAATCCCTGTTATTTCAGCTGTAGGACATGAAGTTGACGTATCAATTTCCGATTTTGTTGCCGATCTTCGCGCTCCTACCCCATCGGCTGCAGCAGAGCTTGCTGTTCCCGACATGGGAGAATATAACGCGATTTTATCCTCACACTTGGGACGAATCAAAGGCATAGTGTCTCGAAGGATCGAGTTTGGCGAAAGCAGACTGAAAACTCTTTCGGAATCATCGGTGTTGAAAAGTCCCGAAAAGTATTTTGATATTAAATTTACCGAACTTGATTATCTTGCCGAAAGACTCGTGGATAAATATGATGATATTATCAAGGCAAACGGTTCCAAGTTTTCATCGTTAGTGGCAAAACTTGAGGCACTAAGCCCACTTTCGGTTCTTTCTCGAGGATATTCGATAACCAACAAAGGCGACAAGGCTGTTTCCTCAGTAGCCGAAATTTCATCGGGAGATGATCTTGTTTTGGTATTTAATGACGGTAAAGTCGACGTTAAAGTAAAATAATTTATAGGTAAAACTGATATGGATGCAAAAACTTTTAGTTTCGAAGAGGCTATGAAGCGTCTTGAAGAGATCGTCCGTCTCCTTGAAAACGGACAGGTTTCACTCGACGAATCAATTAAATTATACGAAGAGGGCGTTGCTCTTGTTAATTCAGCGAATACTCTTTTAACAAGTGCCAAACAAAAGCTTATGACAGTTTCGGGAGATGTTGCCAATAATGAATGATCTTTTGAAGGAAGCGCTATCGTCAAATTCGCAGGCGATAGATGCAAGAATAAACGAGATATACAGAACATATGATGATCCCGACACACGTGAAGTTCGTGAAGCTGAGCTTTATAGTCTTACTGCAGGCGGGAAGCGAATCAGAGCATTCCTCGTTAATGAATTTTGCCGTGCTTGCGGTGGAAATATAGTGGATTCGCTTGATTTTGCCGTTGCCATCGAAATGATGCACACTTTTTCATTGATCCATGATGATCTTCCTTGTATGGATAATGATGATATGCGAAGAGGCAAACCTACTTCGCATAAGGTGTTTGGCGAAGCTACGGCTCTGCTTGCGGGTGATTCACTTGTTATAAGATCACTTATGACGGCTGCAAATAATCCGCAAGTTTCTCGCAATATTTCACTCCGAGCTGTCAATCTGATTTGTAATGCTGTTTCATCTGAAGGAATGATCGGCGGTCAGATCATTGATATGAGAGGCGAGCGAGAAGAGCTTGACTTTAAAACGCTTTTGAAACTTCACCGCAAAAAGACGGGCGAGGTTATTATCGTATCGGCGATGCTCGGTTGTCTTGCTGCCGGAGTGGATTCCGATGATGCAAAATTCAATGCTGCAGTTCGATATGCAGAGAAGATAGGACTTACATTCCAGATAATTGATGATATACTCGATGTTATTGCAGATCCCGCTGTTTTGGGCAAAAATGTTGGATCTGATGCGTCGGAGAATAAAACAACATTTATGAGCTTTATGTCCGTTGATGAGGCGCGGCAATATGCCGCAAAGCTTACTACAGAGGCAAAAGAGGCGCTTGCTTGCTTTGAACACGCCGATATGCTTTATGCCCTTGCAGATTATTTGCTTGTTCGTGAAAAATGATCAGAGCTGACTTATATTTAGTTAATTTTGGTTTTGCCAGAAGCCGTGAGTCAGCCAGACGGTCAATTGAAGCGGGTTTGGTTAAGATAGATGGCAAACTGATAAATAAACCGAGTGAAAAGATAGACGATTCTTTTGAACATAACGTTGTATTTCAAAATTCAATACCTTATGTTGGACGAGGTGGATTGAAGCTCGAGGCGGCGCTCGATGCCTTCAAGATTGATCCTTGTGGAAAAGTATGTATAGATATTGGGGCTTCAACCGGAGGTTTTACCGATTGTTTACTTCGCCGCGGTGCAATGCGCGTGTATGCAGTTGACTCGGGACACGACCAATTAGCTGCTGAACTTCTTTCCGATAGCAAGGTCGTTTCGATCGAAGGCATGAATGCAAGGTTTCTTAACCGCGAAATTATACCTGATCCTGCTGATATGATCGTGATGGACGTATCGTTTATCTCCCAAACTCTTATAATCCCGCGTTTCAATGATTTATTGACTGAAAACGGAATTGCGATTACATTGATTAAACCGCAATTTGAATGCGGACGCGAGGCTGTCGGCAAAGGCGGAATCGTAAAAAAGCCGGAGCATAGACTTTCTGCTATCAGAAGAGTTTTGGCATCGGCAAAAGAGTGCGGATTATACCCGCAGGCTTTGATTCGTTCGCCTGTTGTAGGCGGCGACGGAAACATAGAATTTCTTGCTTTGTTTTCGAAACAGTTTACCGAATTGGATGAACAATTATTCGGGACGGTAAATATTTATTGACAATAAAATTTTCTTCATAATCAGGAGAAAAATATGAAAAACATAACTATTACAACAAATTACAAGATCCCCGAAAAAGCAGAAGTGGCTAAAGAGGCGGCACTCCGTTTTATAAAATGCGGTGCCACGATGATACTTCCTTCATACGCCAAGGGGATAATTGATGAAGGACCTTCGGTAAAGTTCGTAGCGCCGGAAAGAATGTATGACAACACAGATCTTGTCGTTGTTGTCGGAGGCGACGGAACAGTTTTGGAAGCAGCAAGACGTGCCGCTCCCAAGGAGATCCCGATTCTTGGCATAAACAAGGGTAGACTGGGATATATGACATCTCTCGAGGTTGACGAGCTTGACATGATCGAAAAGATCATGCAAGGCGAATATTATTTTGACATTAGATCAATGCTTGATATTGAGCTTCGACATAACGGAAAACCGCTTTATATGAGTTGTGCTCTCAACGATGCGGTTGTATCAAACGGTTCAATTGCTAAGATCGTCGATATGCAGCTCAAAGCAGACGATAAAGTTGTCGGCAATTACAGGGCGGATGGACTTATTGTTTCCACACCTTCCGGCTCGACTGCATATTCTTTGGCAGCCGGAGGTCCCGTAATGTCGCCTAATGTCAAAGCGATCTGTGTAACGCCTATCTGTTCGCATTCGTTCAGAGATAGACCGATAGTTTTTTCCGATGATTCTGTAATCGAGATTTACAATGTATGCGATCGTGAACCCTATCTGTATTTGTCAATAGACGGCAGAATCAATATTCGCATTATGCGAAATCAGTCCGTAAGAATTACAAAATCCCAAAAGACCGCGAAGCTTATACGCATTAAGGATCACAATTTTTATGCTGAACTTTGCAATAAGCTCAGTGCTATTTGATTACTGAGTAAAGGAGTTAGTGCGATAATTATGAAAAATCTGCGACAGGATAAAATAGTATCTTTAATTACGAATTACGAGATCGAAACGCAAGAAGAATTAATAGGTATGCTTCGAAAAGAAGGCTTTCAAGTCACTCAGGCAACTGTTTCGCGCGATATCAGAGAATTGAAGCTGACAAAGGTTCTTACCGGTCGAGGATCATACAGATATACGGTACCTGCCAAAAATGACGGCGTACAAGCCATTAAATTTAACAGAGCTCTTGTTAGCTCAATTATCGGTGTGGATTTCGCCGTCAATAATATTGTAATTAAAACATATCCGGGGCTTGCAACTGCTGTTGCAACCGGTCTTGACTCAATTGATTCAAAAGAAATACTCGGTTGCGTTGCGGGTGACGATACCATTATAATGATCACTCGCACAGAAAATGGTGCAAAGGATATCAGCACACGAATCCACGCATTGCTTGATTCTATTTAATAGGGTGTAGTTATGCTGAAATCTTTGCACATTGAAAATATGGCGGTAATTAAAACGCTTGAATTTGATTTTTTGAGTGGACTTACCGTTTTGACCGGTGAAACAGGTGCGGGTAAATCGGTTATCACCGACAGTATTAATTTTTTGATATGCAACAAAGTCAATCGCGATCTTATCAGAAGCGGCGAAAATCGTGCGGTTGTGAGCGCGGTATTTACTGAGATAGACACTAAAATCGTTGCCATACTTACGTCTATGGGATTTGAAGTGTTCGATGATGAGATTGTTCTTGAGCGTATACTCACATCTGAAGGGAAGACCACTTGTAGGATAGACGGCAGAGGTGTTTCACAGCAGATAATGAGAAAAGTTGGATCTCTGCTTATTTCAATCCACGGTCAACATGACACGCTCCGTCTGACTGATGAAACCGAAAGAATACGACTTATTGATACATTTGCAAAGAACGACGCGATTCTTTCTTCGTATTTTGAAGTATATAATGATTGGCGGGAAGTCAATTCAGATATAGCTTCTTTGAGAAAGGATTCCGCTGCCATATCAAGAATGAAAGATATGCTGGAATTTCAACAAAAGGAGATCGCAGCTGCAAAATTAAAATGCGGCGAAGAGGAAGAATTGGTGCTTGAACGTTCAAGACTTCAATCGGCAGAGCGCATTAAAAAGCATACCGATTCGGCGGCGAGAACGCTCTATGCAAATGAAAAGGGAATAAGTGCATCTTCTCTTGCTCTGCACGCGGCAGAGGTATTAGCAAAGGTTGCGGACGTTGTTCCGGAATTCAATGAATTATCGTCAAGACTCCGAAACTGTACTTATGAGCTTGATGACATAAGCTCGGAGCTGCAAGCAATCGTGCAAATGTTTGAGTTTGATAAAGATCCTGGGAAACGTCTTGATGAAATCGAGTCTCGTCTTGCTTTGATTACAAAGCTTAAGCGCAAATACGGTTCTACCATAGAGGAAATACTTGAATTCGGTCAGAATGCCGAGCGTGAACTCGAAAGGCTTGACACTTCCGACTTTCGTATGGACGAACTGATTGCAAAAGAGTCTGCTCTGCGTGTAATTCTTTCAGAAAAAGCAAAGTATTTATCAGAGGCAAGATATGACGCGGCTCTCAAGATAGAAAAGGAAGTCTGCGAAACGCTTCGCTTCCTTGATATGCCAAAGGTAAGATTCACCGTATCGGTTACAGAAACCGATTCATTTAACGAATTCGGCAAGGACAGGATTGATCTTTTAATAGCTGCGAATGCGGGAGAGCCTATGATGCCGCTTGAAAAATCCGCATCGGGCGGAGAACTTTCAAGAGTTATGCTCGCCTTGAAATGCGCAGTTTCGGAAGCTGATTCCATTGGAACTTTGATTTTCGACGAGGTTGACAGCGGAATTTCCGGTAAGACGTCGAGAAAGGTTGGTATTAAGCTTAAACAGGCATCTGCTTCATCTCAGGTTCTTTCTGTTACACATTCGGCGCAAATAGCTTCTCTTGCTGATTGGCATCTGCTTGTAGCAAAAAAAGAAATTGACGGCAGAGCCGAAACGAATATCAGTTGCCTTGATGATATTGGAAGAATCGAAGAGACTGCGCGTATCCTCGGCGGTATCAATGTTTCCGAGTCTCAAAGACTGGCGGCTGTTGATATGATTAATGAAGGAAAATTATATTAAAGTTTATTTCGTAAAACGGATGGTAAAATATTATGAAAACATTTAAGTTGAACATTGCGAAGACGATATCTGATGCAGTTGCGTCTTCTTTCGCGGGCGCTACTCTTGCCGAGTCGGAAATACTTGATTTGCTTGAGTATCCCACAGACACATCTATGGGAGATATAGCTCTTCCTTGCTTTAAGCTTAGCAAGATTCTGCGTCGCTCTCCTATCCAGATAGCTGCTGCACTTGCTGAAGCTTTCTCCGCAGAGGGAGCAATCAAGGCAGAAGCTGTAAATGGATACCTGAATTTCAGAATTGACAGTTCGGCACTTGCCAATGAAGTCCTCGGTGAAGTTTTTGCCAAGGGTGAGAAATACGGTTCTCCCGATAACGGCGCAGGAAAGACTGTCGTTCTTGACTATTCATCTCCTAACGTAGCAAAGCCTTTTCACATCGGTCACCTCGGTACAACTGTTATCGGTCACTCGATCAAGAAGCTTCACGAGTTTGCAGGTTACAAATGCGTTGGTGTGAATCACCTCGGAGACTGGGGAACACAGTTCGGTAAGCTGATCGTTGCTTATCGCAAATGGGGTCGCAAAGAAGACATTGAGCAGGGCGGAATTGATAAGCTTGTTGAGCTTTATGTAAAATTCCATACCGAGGCTGAAGCGGATTCTACTCTCGAAGATCAGGCAAGAGCTGAATTTACTGCCCTTGAGGCGGGAAATGCTGAAAATCACGAGCTTTGGAAATGGTTTATTACTATAAGCATCGATGAGTACAAGAAGACTTATGCACAGCTTGATATTGAATTTGATAGCTACGCAGGCGAAAGCTTCTATTATGATAAATGCGGACCTGTTCTTGAAAAACTCAAAGAGGCAGCAATTACCAAGGTCGATGCAGGCGCAACTATCGTTGATCTTTCAGATTACAATATGCCCCCTTGTCTTGTTCTCAAGAGCGATGGTTCAACCATTTATGCTACAAGAGACATAGCTGCTGCGCTTTACCGCAAAGAAACCTATGATTTTGATAAGTGTATCTATGTAACTTCCGCAGGTCAGTCCCTTCATTTTGCACAGTGGTTTAAGGTAGTCGAAATGATGGGTTACGAGTGGGCGGATAAGCTCGTTCACGTTCCCTACGGCACAGTCAGCATCAACGGTGCAAAGCTTGCAACCAGAACCGGCAACGTAATCCTTCTCAAGGATCTTTTTGCTCAGGCAATCGAAAAGGTATATCAGATCACCGGTGAAAAGAATCCCGATATGAGCGAAGAGAAGAAGAACGAAATTGCGGAAAAGGTTGGCGTTGGCGCAATCGTATTCTATTATCTTTCTAACAATAGAATCAAAGACATCAACTTTATGCTTGAAGATGCACTTTCGTATGACGGCAACACAGGCCCTTACGTTCAGTACACTTATGCACGTACTTGCTCGGTTCTTGCTAAAGCTGCCGATATAAATACAAATTGCATTTACAAAGCAACCACACCCGAAGAGCACGATCTTCTTCGTGTAATCTCAATCTTCCCCGAGAGAGTTGAAGCTGCTATTGAAAGCTACGAGCCTTTCTACGTTACAAGATATATTCTTGATCTTGCAGCGGCATTCAATAGATTCTATCACAATTGCTCGATTCTGACGGAATCCGATCCCGAGATCGTTGCAACCCGCGTGGCTCTCGCAAAGGCAACCAAGACAATACTTGGCACAGCATTCGAACTAATCTGTATGAAGAAGACAGAGCAGATTTAATCAAAACAGAAATTATTTAAAAAGAGGTATATAAAAATGTCCGGACATAGCAAATGGAGTAACATCAAACACAAGAAAGAGAAGACTGATGCGCAGAAGGCAAAAGTCTTCACTAAAATAGGCAAGGAAATCACCATTGCCGTTAAAGAAAGCGGTCCCGATCCCGCATCCAACTCTAAACTTCGCGACCTTATCCAGAAAGCAAAGTCTAACAACGTTCCCAATGATAATATCGAGCGTACCATCAAAAAAGCAATGGGCTCCGATAACTCAAATTTCGAAGCTATCACATACGAAGGTTACGGCCCTTCCGGTGTTGCTGTAATCGTTGAGACCACAACCGATAACCGCAACCGTACCGTAGGTAATGTTCGTTCCTACTTCTCCAAGTATCACGGTAATCTCGGAAACTCGGGTTGCGTAAGCTTTATGTTTGACGATAAGGGTATCATTATCATCAACAATGAAGACGGTGATATTGATGAGGATACCCTTATGGAAGCATCTCTCGAGGCAGGCGCTGCTGACTTTATGGCAGACGAGGATATCTTCGAGATCTACACCGAGCCCGATGATCTTTATGCGGTTTCCGAGGCTCTCGAGGCTGCGGGATACAAGCTCGAGTCTGCAGAAAAGACCAAGGTTCCTCAGAATACCGTTGAGCTCACAAGCGAGGATGATATTAAGTTCATGGGTCTCCTTCTCGAAAAGCTCGAGGACGATGATGATGTTATGAACGTATATCATAACTGGGAGAATGCCGAATAATTTACCCGCAAACGCGGAAAATACAGAGGTTAGCGCACAATGAATAAGTATAAAAAGCTCTTGTCAAATACGCTGATATTCGGCATTGGCACCTTCTCTTCGAAGGTTATGGTATATCTGCTTATGCCACTTTATACCGCGCTTTTGTCAAAGGCAGAGTATTCGACAGCCGACCTCATTACACAAGCGGCAAATCTTTTGATGCCTCTTGCCGCAGTAGGTATGTATGACGGCATCTTCCGCTTTGCGATAGATGCCGGAGAGAAGAAAAAAGAAGTCTTTTCTTCCGGAATAACCGTACTACTGGCAGGTAGCGGAATATTTTTGCTGCTTTCTCCCTTATTATGGAAGCTTGACTATTTTGACGGATATAATTGGCTGATCGTTGTATTTGTTATTACTGCAAATCTTCAATGTGCGGTTTCTTATTATGTCAGAGGTCTTGGTTACACCAAAATGTATGCTTTGCAAGGAATAATCAATACTGCGCTGAATATTGCGCTTAACGTTGTATTCCTTGTGTGCTTCGATATGGGAGTTTTGGGATACGTTCTCTCCGTTGTTGTTGCGAACACTCTTGTCACGCTGTTCTTGGTTGTTGCGATGAAGCTTCATCGTGATTTCAAATTAAAGTATGTGACAAAGGAGTGTGTCATTAATCTGTTAAAATACAGCGTACCTATGATTCCGACAACGGTATTTCTTTGGGTAAACAGTGTTGCGAATAGATTTATGGTTGCTCATTATTGCGGTGATGATGTAAACGGAATTTTTGCTGCAGCTTATAAGATACCGACTGCGATCACTTTGCTGACAACAGTCTTTACTGAAGCGTGGCAGCTTTCTGCTGTTACCGATGCAGATGACAACGATAGAGGTACGTTCTATTCAAGCGTGTTTAAGAGCTATCTTGGGCTTATGTTTATGGCAGGTTCTGCACTTGTTGCATTGTCAAAAGTGTTCACAGTGCTTTTGATGGATGCGTCGTATTACGATGCGTGGCAGTATATGCCCACATTGATAATCGCAACAGTTTATCTTGCTTTGGCAACCTTCCTTGGCAGCGTTTATCTTGTTAAGAAGAAAAGCGTGCTTTCTCTCCTGACATCAATGGCGGGCGCTGTTGCAAATATAGGGGTAACGTTTATTATGATTCCTTATTTGCTTGATATTGCAGACCCGATAAAAGCCGCCCAGGGCGCTGCATTAGGCGCAATTGCGGGATATGTTTCGGTATTTGTCATTCGTTCTATAAATGCGCAGAGATATGTTAAATTCAATGTTCAACCTATAAAGTTAATAGTTAATACAGTACTGCTTTGTTTGCAAGCTTTGATAATGGTATTTGAAATCAACGGATGGTTTTATTATCAAGCGGCGTTGTTTGTATTAATAGTTTTGTTGAATATAAAACCGATTATTGTCGGGATAATGCCGATAATAAAAAAAGTTGTTTCAAGATTCGTGCGTTCCGCATAATTTCGAAACAATACGAGGTTAATGATGAAAAACAATAGACCGAATTTTCTTTTTATTCTTTCTGATGACCACGGTGCTTGGGCAATGGGATGTGCGGGAAACAAGGAATTGAAAACTCCCAATCTTGACAGACTTGCTGATATGGGCGTCAGATTTGAGAATTTCTTCTGCGCTTCCCCCGTATGCTCACCCGCGCGAGCTTCTATTATGTGCGGTAAGATGCCCTCTGCACACGGCGTTCACGATTGGCTTGCAAAGGGTAACCTTTCCGACGATAAGATCAATGATGATCTGCTTAAGGCTTATGAACAGGAAGGCTTGCCTTGGTATTATGCTTGGGGAAAGAGCCAGATTACAGGTGATACGCCAATTCAGTATCTTGCTCCTCACAGAACGATTACCGGAGAAATGGCCAAAGCCGGTTATGAGTGCGCTCTTTCAGGTAAATGGCACATAGGTGATAGCGCTACTCCTCAGGCAGGCTACACTTATTGGAAAACAATAGCTTTGGGTGGAGATAACTATTTCTATCCTATGATGCTTGTTGACGGCAAGATCAATATGCTCGAAAACAAGTATGTTACAGACGTAATTACTGATAACGCAATTGAATTCCTTGACACAAGAGATAAGGAAAAGCCATTCTATCTTTCTGTCAGCTACACAGCGCCCCACTCACCATGGTCAGCTGTGCATCATAAGAAAGAGTATATCGATATGTATAAGGATTGTCCGTTTGATTCGACTCCGAATCTACCCCCGCATAATTGGACGAGATTCGGAAAAATCACACTTGAGGAATGGAATTCGCAGTCACATCCCGGAATTAGATATTCTCAGATGAATTATCCTCCGATTCCCGAAACATGGCAGGAGCACCGCAGAGAAAGCCTTATCGGTTACTATGCCGCTATCAGCGCTATGGACGAGAATATAGGGAGACTGCTCGACAGACTTGAGGAAGAGGGCATTCTTGAAAACACCGTTATCATCTTTACTGCAGATAACGGTATGAATATGGGTCATCATGGTATCTGGGGCAAGGGCAACGGTACAAAACCCGTTAATATGTATGATACCTCTGTTAAGGTTCCTGCGATCATCGCAGCACCGGGCAGATTTAAAGGTCAAAGAGTGTCAGAAGAAATGCTTAGTCACTATGATTTGTTCCCGACGCTTCTTGATATCGCAGGTGTTGAAAATATTCCCGATCCCGAGCAGCCCGGTGCAAGCTTCAAGCCACTTCTCGAAGGAAGCGAGGAGCGCGCAACAGAAAATATCGTAGTGTTCGATGAATACGGCCCTTGCAGAATGATTCGAAACAAGAATTATAAGCTTGTGCTCCGTTATCCCGGTCCTTGTGAGCTTTATGATCTCAACGCCGATCCCGATGAATATAATAATCTTTATGATAATCCTTGTTATACCGGTATCATTGCCGATATGACAACAGAACTTGATGTTTGGTTCTCTAAATACGTAAATCCAGATTTTGACGGTAAAAATGAAGCTGTAACAGGTGGCGGTCAGTATGACAGACACAGTTTCGGCGGCAAAGTATAATTATTCTTAAAATTTAAGGAGAAGAAATATGGCATACTTAACCGATATTGAAATAGCTCAGCAAACTATACTGCGTCCTATAACAGAAATTGCTCAAACTGCCGGAATTGACGAAAAGTATCTCGATCAATACGGAAAGTATAAGGCAAAGATAGACAGAAATCTTCTTGCAGATACTCCCGAAAAGAACGGCAAGCTTGTTCTCGTTACAGCTATAACCCCCACTCCTGCCGGCGAAGGAAAGACAACCACCTCGATTGGACTTGCTGATGGACTTCGTAAGATAGGTAAAAAGTCTATTGCAGCGCTTCGTGAGCCCTCTCTTGGCCCCGTTTTTGGAATCAAGGGTGGAGCGGCAGGCGGCGGATATGCTCAGGTTGTACCTATGGAAGATATCAATCTCCATTTTACGGGAGATTTCCACGCAATCGGCGCGGCAAACAACCTTCTTGCTGCTATGCTTGATAACCACATCTATCAGGGCAATGCTCTCAACATCGATCCCAGAAAGATCACTTGGAAGCGTTGCGTTGATATGAATGACCGTCAGCTCCGTGCCATTGTAAACGGCCTTGGAAGCAAGGTCAACGGTGTTCCGCGTGAGGACGGATATGATATTACCGTAGCATCTGAGATTATGGCGGTATTCTGCCTTGCAAACTCGATTACCGACCTCAAGGAAAGACTTGCTCGAATTGTTGTGGGATACACCTATGATGACAAGCCCGTAACAGCAGGAGATCTTAAGGCTGTTGGCGCAATGGCGGCTCTTCTGAAGGATGCCATGAGTCCTAACCTTGTTCAGACTCTTGAGGGCACTCCTGCACTTGTTCACGGCGGACCTTTTGCTAACATTGCACACGGTTGTAATACAGTAACCGCAACAAAGATGGCACTTCGACTTGGCGAGTATTGTGTTACCGAGGCAGGTTTCGGAGCAGACCTTGGAGCAGAGAAGTTCCTTGATATCAAGTGCCGATATGCCGGTCTTAAGCCCGACGCTGTTGTTATGGTTGCAACCATTCGTGCGCTCAAGATGCACGGTGGACTTCCCAAGACAGCACTCGGCGAGGAAAATCTCGTAGCTCTTGAAGCGGGCATTCCTAACCTTCTTCGTCACGTTTCCAACATCAAGGAAGTTTATAATCTGCCTTGCGTTGTGGCTGTAAATAAGTTCCCGACCGATACCGATGCCGAGATTAACCTTGTTATGGAAAAGTGTTCTGAACTCGGAGTTAAAACTGTTCTTTCGACCGTTTGGGCAGACGGCGGAAACGGAGCTATTGAGCTTGCAAACGAAGTTGTAAAACTTTGTGAAGAAGAAAATGATTTTACTTTCAGCTATGAACTTGAAGGTACTATTGAAGATAAGATCAATGCAATCGTTCGTAAGGTTTACAGGGGCGAAGGCGCTATTCTTACCGCAGCTGCGAAGAAAGAAGCAGACAGACTTACTGCAGCCGGATACGGCAATCTCCCCATCTGTATGGCAAAGACTCAGTATAGCTTCTCAGACGATATGACAAAGATCGGCGCACCCGAAGGATTTACCGTAACGGTTCGCGCCCTCAGACTTTCCGCAGGCGCAGGATTTATTGTTGCACTCACCGGCGATATTATGACAATGCCCGGCCTTCCTAAGGTTCCCGCGGCAGAACGCATCGACGTTGACGAAACCGGAAAGATCAGCGGTCTTTTCTGATACCTTATAACAGAAAACTACCGACAGACGGTGATCTGTCGGTAGTTTTTTATGTATTTATTTTTAAATGGCTCACCAAAAATCGGTCTGCTTGGAGCCGACTACGATGTCATATCCTTCGGGCATTCTGCCTTTTTCCTCGTCCATTCTTCTGATATGGTCATTAAGCGGAGGATAGAAGGAATATTTAGGCTGTCTTGCAGGGCTTTCTTTGGGTTCAGTCTCGATCTCGGTGCAAACATCGCATGCAATGTAATCGTCGAGCTTCTGCTTGAGATACATAACTCTTTCATTGTTTTCGTCATACTTATCAACTGCATCCGGGAAGGAGTCAAAGTAAAAATATCTGTTTCCGACCGCTGAGTAAACAAGCTTGTCTTCGCCGGATGCTACCATATAAATGCCGATAGTTCCGTTTCCGTATTGCGAATATACAAAGTCGTGCGAATCAGTCATAAGGTTTACACCGTCAAAGTCCGCGGGATCGTAATCAATACCGCACGCCGAAAGAAGTGTAGGTGCAACATCAACAAGAGAAGCGGGATCGACTCTTATTTCGTGCTCCTTGCCCGGAATCTTAAGAAGGAAGGGGATTCTTGCCGCAGCATCGAGCATTGTGCGCTTACCCATAGAAGCGTAGTCACCCATCATATCTCCGTGGTCGGAAGAGAACATAATAATCGTGTCGTCGTATATACCCTTTGCCTTCAGCTCGGCAATAATTCTGCCGATCTGATAGTCAACGAAGGAAATGCAAGCGTAATAATACTGATTGAGAAGCTCAAGGCGTCTGGGAGAAATTCCAAGAGCGTCGCAGGTGTACTTGTTTCGAAGCATATCCTCGTAGGAATCGGGATCTTCGGGAACAAATGGATCACGAACATTCTTGCGGTACATTTTATTCCATGGCGCAGGCGGTGCAAACGGAGGATGAGGATGAATGAAGGATGCCACAAGGAAAATGGGTTCCTCGTTTGTATCTGCGTTCTTGATGAACTCAACGCAGTTGTCGCCTATCCACTGTGTAGGATGTACTTCTGCGGGAAGCTGTGAGATCTGGGGTATGTAATACATATCCGATCTTTGTCCCATATAGTCGAAGACGTATTTGTAGGGAGAATTACAGATGAAATTTGTGTAATCATCATCGGGATGAGAAAGCTCCTCTTGGGAGATTCTCTTTCTGAATCCCATACCGTCATAAAGTACGGGGGAATTGTGCATCTTACCAATGGCACAGGTGTTGTAGCCCGCGTCGGTAAAGCGCTTGTAGAATCCCTCTCCGTCATAAGCTATGTTAGGATTATTGTTGTTATTTCCCGTTCTTGCGCAGTATTGACCCGCCTTCATACAAAGTCTTGCGGGAACGCATACGGGAGACGGGGTATAGCAGCGGTCGAAAACTACTGCTTCGTTTGCAATACTGTCAAGTGCCGGGGTAACGATTTTGTCGTTGCCAAGCGCGTGAATGGTATCCGCTCTTTGCTGGTCTGTGAAGATCATCAGCACGTTTTTACGTTTCATTTGCTGTTCTCCTTATGTTCATTATTAATAATTTCAATGATTTGAAGCGGCGCGTCGGCAATGAAGTCCGCCCCCTCTGCTAAAAGATGTTCTCTGGTATGAAATCCCCAAGTTACACCGCAAGCGTATGCACCTGCATTCTTGCCGGTTTGCATATCAATTCCGTGATCGCCGATATACATAGTTTCTGACATCGAAATTCCATAGGCTCTTCCGACGTTTATTAATTCATCCGGTCGGGGTTTAAGTACCATTCCCGGATGCTCGGCAATTGCCATATCGATCAATTCGCCCGGAGCCCCGAATGCGCCGTTAATGATGGATGTAGCGACTCTTTGGCTCTTGTTTGTTACGATTGCTGTTTTTATTCCCATAGCCTTAAGTTGACGCAACATCTCTGTTATTCCTTCATATGGCTCAGTCAGATAAAATGCGTTCTTTTCGTATCTTCCAAGCCAATCGCTGACCATATTGTCAAGCAGATCCGGATTTGCGCCTCTGGCTTTAATGAGGTTCGTCATAAGCTTTTTTGCGCCGCCGCCGGCAAGGTGTCTGTATTCGTCGACCTCGAATGGTTCAAGTCCAAATTCTTTAAGTGTTTCATTAGCAAAATAAGCGATTGAAGCAAGTGAATTGATTGTAGTACCGTCAAGGTCGAAAATGCATAATTTAATCATTATTTATCTCCATATACCTTTATGCTATTATTATATACTATTTTAGCATAAAATTCAAGTATTAATTATTTATACTTGCAATTTTCTTAAATTTATAGTATAATTTAATAAAATAATCGGAGGCTTGAAATGAACGAGCTTAACCTTAAACATAATATCAACGTAGACATTTCGATGTATAATTCGAACGGTCATTTTACAATATCCGCATATCAAAGAATGATAATGGGAATGATAGAAGAACATCTCGACGAGTTACAGTTAGGCGAGAAGTATTTGATGGAAAATCACGGTATTTCATGGGTTCTCCTATCTACCTCTATAGAACTAAGTCGCAGAATTAAGCCTACTGAGAAAATTATCGGTACAACATGGCACGCCGGAGGAAGAGTTCCTTCCTTTCGAAGAGATTTTGATTTCAAAGATGAAAACGGAGATGTCGTTGCTGTTGGTGCAACTGTTTCGACTCTGTTTGAAACCGAAGCAAGAAAAATATGCTTGAATAAAGATAAGTTAGCTGTGGTTGATCTTGAATCTCACAATCCCGTTCTTGAAGGTCTTGAAAGAAGATTGAAGATCAATTCGCCTTCTGCTGTTGTTGAAACACGAAGGGTGCGCCCCAGTATGACCGATGGCGTTGGTCACGTCAATAATACGCGCTATGGTGATTTTGTGTATGATGCAATGACAGATTCCGAAAGGGATCGACTCGGCGATCTTAAGCGTATTGACGTTTGGTTCAACTACGAATTATTGGCAGGCGATGAATTTGAAATCATCAAATGTTGCAAAAATGATGATGTTATATGTTTCAGTGGAAGAAAATTCGGCGCAGACAAGAATTCTTTTGACGTAAAGTTAACTTTTGTGACTGATAAAACGACATAATAAATTATTGGGAAGATCATGACAAATAATAAATACACTTTTTTGAGCGGAATTAATTCACCAAGTGATCTCCGCGAATTTGACCGCGAAAATACTGCGGTACTTGCTGAAGAAATTAGAGATTATCTGATTCAAAATGTAAATGAATGCGGCGGGCATTTGGCGTCCAATCTTGGTGTCGTAGAACTGACTCTTGCACTTCACAGAGTTTTTAATACTCCCGAAGATAAAATAGTCTGGGATGTAGGGCACCAAAGCTATGTGCATAAATTAGTAACCGGAAGAAGAGAAGAGTTCAACTCTCTGCGTACCCCCGGTGGACTTTCAGGTTTTACTAAGAGAACCGAAAGCGAGTATGATCCTTTTGGCGCGGGACACAGTTCGACGTCCATTTCTGCTGCACTTGGTATTGCAGAGGCAGAAAAGCTGAAGGGCGGGGATGCTTACACAGTCGCTGTTGTTGGTGACGGAGCATTCACCGGCGGCATGATCTATGAGGCGCTGAACAACTGCGATAGAACCGAGGGGCTTAAGCTTGTCATTGTTCTTAATGAAAATGAGATGTCTATCTCAAAGAATATTGGCAGCGTTGCTAAAACTCTCTCGAAACTTCGTACAAGTCCAAAATATTTCAAAACCAAAGAGGCGACCAGAAGCTTTTTGGCTAAAATCCCTTTTGTCGGAAAACCGTTGGTTTCCTTTATCGTAAAGTGCAAAAAAGGTATCAAGAATATTCTTTACGGTTCAAACTATTTCGAGAATCTTGGTCTTTACTATATTGGACCGATTGATGGTCATGATATAGGCGAACTCGAAGATATGCTTGCTGAAGCAAAGAAATGCAATCAATGCGTGCTTGTGCATGTTAAGACCCAAAAGGGAAGAGGCTATGCTCCGGCAGAGGAACGTCCAGATAAGTATCATTCTGTTGCACCGAAGGATGCTGAGCCTGCAGGAGGATTTTCGCAGGCGTTCGGTAAAACGATTCTTCAATCGGCGACGGATGATGAACGTATTTGTGCTATAACAGCAGCTATGGGGCGCGGAACAGGACTTTCTGAATTTGAAAAGCAACTGCCGGATAGATTCTTTGACGTCGGTATAGCCGAGGAACACGCAGTTACTTTTGCCGCAGGACTTGCGGCAGGAAATATGGTTCCCGTGTGTGCAATTTATTCTACTTTCTTGCAGAGAGGTTACGATAACATTCTGCACGATGTTGCCCTTCAAGATCTTCCTGTAATTTTTGCCATCGACAGAGCAGGTCTGAATCCTTCCGACGGTGCAACACACCACGGAATATTTGATGTGTCATTTCTATCTGCGATTCCCGAGATGACGATATTTACTCCCGCCACTTATGAGGCTCTTGAAAGATCTTTTAAGTGCGCTGTTACACTCGGTAAGCCTTCTGCAATCAGATACCCAAATGCAGTGGAGGATGAAATTGTAAGATCTGCGTTTTACGGCAACGAAGTTTATGATGATATTTCTGTCAGAAGCTTTGCGCTGAACGATGTAACGGACAACGTTATTATCACTCATGGCAGAATGGCGTCGACAGCTCTTGAGGCTGCCGCACAGCTTATGGATTCGGGAATTACTTGCGCAATACTTTTGTGTGAGTTTATCAAGCCTTACGATGCTTTGGCAGATATTATTTCCGAACTGTTGCCCTACACGGTAAAAAACATAGTATTTCTTGAAGAAGAGATACTATCGGGTGGCTTCGGTATGAACCTTTCGTTTGAGCTTCGTCGCCGTAAAATATTAACGAGAGCAAGACATAAGATAATTGCCGTTGACGATAATTTTGCTATCCCCGAAAAGGGTGAAAATGTTTGGCAATCTGCCGGAGTTGACTCTTCGACTGTTGCAGATGCAATTATTGAAATGATCGAGGCATATAAATAATTAGAAGACCTCGTGCGTGTGGCTAATACACGCACGAGGTCTTTTTTAAACTGATATATTTATACCGAGATTACCGAGTGTGGAATGAAGGGTAGATGCAGAACGAAGAAGTCTGTTTTTTTCGTTTTCATTTAACGGTATTTCGAGTATTTCTTCTATTCCGTTTTTGCCGATAACGCAAGGAACACCCAGGCAAATTCCGTTTATACCATATTGTCCTTCAAGAAGCGCGGAAACGGGAAGTATAGCACGCTCGTCTCTAACGATAGCTTCAACGATTCTGTGCACGGCTTCTGCAATGGCATAATAAGTTGAGCCTTTAGCATTGATGATTCTGTACGCGGAATCACGAACATCTTCAAAGATTTCTTCGAAAATTTCCTCGTTGCAACTATCGGAACACTTGTGACAAAATGAAGAAATATCAATACCCGAAACGTTTGCACTGCTCCAGACCGGAAGTTCGCTGTCACCGTGCTCGCCGATGATAAAGGTGTGAATATTTCTTGGATCTACCTGTAGCTCGTTGCCCATAAGTTGTTTTAACCGAGCAGTATCAAGAACTGTACCGGATCCCAATACTTTTTTACTGTCATATCCCGACATAGCAATTGTGATATAAGTTAATATATCTACAGGATTTGTGACAACCAGAATGATACCATCGAAATTCGTCTTTTTCAGATTGTCGATTATGCTTGAAAAAACTTTTGTATTTCGTTGCAGAAGATCAAGCCTCGTTTCTCCCTGTCGTTGCGAAACTCCCGCCGTTATGATGATTATACCTGCATCGGATAAATCATTGTAATTCCCGGCATAAATATCGCTTGGCGCATTAAATGGTATGCCGTGTGCGATGTCTTCCGCTTCGCCAGATGCTTTGACGGTATCTATATCTACAAGAACTATTTCTGTAAATAATCCCGAAATCATAAGGGTGTAAGCGGTTGTGGCACCAACGTTACCGCAACCGATTACACCGCATTTTGTATAATTGTGCATTGCAAATTACCTCCGAAATGTTTTCGGAATTAGTATTTGCAAATTGATGAAAAATATTATTAATTATTTACCCAACCGCGCGAGCGATCAACGGCTTTATGCCAATCGTTAATCAATGACATACGCTTCAAAATGTCCATATCGGAATCAACCACTGTATCTATCGATCTGTTGGATATAATGCTGTTTGTCGAAGATATTGCGCCAACACCCAAGCCCGCGAGATATGCCGCACCAAGCGCAGTGGTTTCGATACATGACGGGCGAAGAACTTTCTTTCCAAGAAGATCGGCTTGAATCTTTAAGAGAAGATTATTTGCCGACGCACCACCGTCTACATTAAGCGCGTCAAATGTGATTCCGGATTCAGATTGCATTAAAGCGAGTACGTCGTAAGTTTGGAATGCCATAGAGTCAAGAACCGCACGAACAATGTGAGCGCGAGTTGTTCCGCGAGTCAAACCCGATATTGATCCCCTTGCGTATGGATCCCAATAAGGTGCGCCAAGACCTACAAAGGCGGGAACAAAATATACTCCGCCGCTGTCAGCTACTGTTGATGCAATCTCTTCGGTTTCTGCTGCACGATTGACCAGCCCAAGACCGTCGCGAAGCCACTGTACTGCCGCTCCGCAGATGAAAACAGATCCTTCAAGAGCATAATATACCTTGCCGTTCAATCCCCATGCGATGGTTGTGACAAGACCGTTTTTAGAGAACACCGGCTTTTCACCTGTATTCATAAGCAAGAATCCGCCGGTGCCGTAAGTATTCTTCGCATCGCCGGGATTATAACAGCACTGACCGAAAAGGGCAGCCTGCTGGTCACCGGCAACTCCTGCAACGGGAATGCTTCCGCCGAATAATTCGGGAGCAGTATAACCAAAGATACCCGAAGAAGGCATCACCTCAGGCAAGATTGACGCGGGAATATCAAATACCTCAAGAAGCGTCTTATCCCATTCAAGATCGTTGATATTGTATAGCATCGTTCTTGATGCATTTGAGTAATCGGTTGCGTGAACCTTTTTACCTGTCAGGTTATATATAAGCCAGGAATCAACCGTACCAAAGCACAGCTCGCCATTCTTGGCTCTATCTCGCGCACCTTCAACGTGATCGAGGATCCATTTGATTTTTGTCGCAGAGAAATACGGGTCAAGCACAAGGCCTGTTTTTTCTCTTATCATATCAGTGAGTCCCAAGCGTCTGAGCTCATCGCAATAGTCGGACGTTCTTCTGCATTGCCATACTATTGCGTTGTATATGGGTTTGCCGGTGGTTTTGTCCCAAATGATTGTTGTTTCGCGTTGGTTGGTTATACCGATCGCACATATATCGGAGTGCGCCAAACCTGCTTTTTTAATGGCGTTCTGAGCAACTGTTATCTGTGTGTTCCAAATGTCATCGGGATTGTGCTCAACGTATCCTTCGCACGGGAAGATCTGCGGAAACTCAAGCTGATCCATTGAAATGATCTTTCCGTTCAGATCGAATATTATAGCTCGGGAACTTGTTGTTCCCGCATCGAGTGCAAGTAAGTATTTGGCCATAGCTGCCTCCAAAAAATATTGTTATATATATTTTATCAAAAAAAATCCTTACCGTCAAGCGGTAAGGAAAAATTTATATAAATTAATTGCTTTCTATCTTTATATATTCAAGATTGCGGATGACTTCCGATATCTTATTTGATATTATTGAAGGGGAAAGTAGATTGGTTCTGTATGACGATGCACCCTCGGAATACAGAGCATTGGCGGATTCTGAAATAAACATATTAACAATCGCAATGATTCTGGTGCAATTTTTTGCTATTCCGAGATAATGAGCCGATGCACGGTTGCTTTCGCTTGAGGAGGCGTGCGATTGAAGAGATATAGCTCTGCAATCAAGAACCTCTTCTTTATCACGGTTCAACATTGCTGCATATATTGCAAACTTGGATTCGTTGTAGATCTCCATAAAAGACGCAGAACAAGCACGCATTTGCGCGGAAGTCTCGCCAAGAGTCATCAACGCATTCGAGATTATGTTCATATTGGCGTTTATAGCTTCAATAGTCAATGAAAGATCAGAACGCATATCTTCAGTGGTTTTTTCATTGAAAGAGAATATAAATTCTCTTAAATAACCTTTGCGCCCCCAGATATCTATCAAGGATTTGAATGAACGTATGATTGCTTCTTTTGCCGATGAAGCATTACTGCATGATTCTTCGGCTTCGGCTCTGATTTGCACATAATTCAATTCAACGTTTGAAAGCCTTCTCATCAACTCACTGTTTGCGTTTTTGAGGCGCATAAACTCAGCGATTGTTTGCAGAGCTTTTTCGTTCAAAGGAACTGTACATATATTTTCGCGAAAGAGTCTGTCGGATAAAGCTTGTAATGTTTCTAAAGTGTACATTAGTTAACCTTCTGTTTATTGATAAAAGCGGGGCTTTCGCCATAAAGCGCTAGCCCCGCTTTTCGGTGATGGCATTCTGCCGATCAGCGAATATCTACGGTTACTTTCTTGCCGGTGGAGGCAGAGGCGGCTTTGACAACGGTTCTGATTGCTTTTGCAATCTTACCGCCGCGGCCGATAACCATACCCATCTCATCGGGAGCAACACTGAGGGTGAACTCAATGTTGTTACCGTTTTCGTTACGAACTACCTTGACCTCATCGGGAGTATCAACGATAGCACTAACGATGTCTACAAGAAGCTTTTCGAGATCCATCTTGCACCACTCAATTACTCAGTGATGCCGGCCTTCTTCAAAAGAGCCTTAACGGTCTCGGTGGGCTGTACACCCTTGGAGAGCCAATCCTTAGCCTTGTCAGCGTCGATCTTGATCTCGGAATTTCCAAGAGGATTGTAGTAACCGATCTCATCGATGAAACGACCGCCTCTGGGGCTGCGCTCGTCAGCAACGATTACACGATAGAAGGGCTGCTTCTTTGCGCCTGCTCTGCGAAGTCTCATTTTTACCATTTTTGTTTTCTCCTTTTGTATGTTTTTTAAATTTATTTTATATTATGAATCCCGTTAAAAAGGGAATTTCATCTTTTTGCCTCGGCGTTTGCCGCCCATGGATGTGAATTGCTTCATAAGCTTTTTGATCTGTTCAAATTGCTTGAGAAGTCTGTTTACCTCTTCAACGCTTGTACCGCTTCCTGCCGCAATTCTACGTTTTCTCGAAGAATTCAGAATTTCGGGTTTAGCTCGCTCACGAGGAGTCATTGATTTGATGATTGCTTCGGTTCTGCCAAGAGCTTTTTCATCAATTTGTGCGTCTTTAAGTGCCGAGGCGTTTACACCCGGCATCATACCGAGAAGCTGCTCCATACTTCCCATATTCTTGATCTGCTCGAATTGCTCGAGATAATCGTCAAGAGTGAAGGATTGATCGCGCATCTTCTTTTCGAGCTCTGCTGCCTTTTTATCATCGTAAGCAGCTTCCGCTTTTTCGATGAGGGAAAGCACGTCGCCCATACCGAGGATTCGGCTTGCCATACGGTCGGGGTGGAAGGGCTCAATAGCGTCTATCTTTTCTCCGACACCAATGAATTTGATGGGTTTGCCGGTAACGTATCTTACAGAGAGAGCGGCACCGCCTCGAGTGTCACCGTCAAGCTTTGTAAGAATTACGCCGGTGATATCAAGAAGGTTGTTGAAATGCTCTGCAACGTTTACCGAATCCTGACCGATCATAGAGTCGATGGTAAGAAGGATTTCGGTAGGCTCGACCTTTTCTTTGATAGAACGAAGTTCTTCCATAAGCACTTCGTCAATGTGAAGGCGTCCAGCAGTATCGATAAATACCATATCGCAGAAGTTGTCTTTGGCGTATTTAAGACCTTCCTCCGCAATTTTTACGGGAGAGACATCGGTTCCCATTGTGAATACCGGAACGTTTATCTGTTCTCCGAGAATTTGCAGCTGCTTGATAGCCGCCGGGCGGTAGATGTCACAAGCAACGAGCAATGGACGTTTGCCTTGCTTTTTGTACATTGCCGCGAGTTTTGCGGCGTGTGTTGTTTTACCTGCACCCTGAAGACCGCACATCATTATTACGGTTGGGGGATTTGACGAAATTGTAAGCTTTGCCTGAGAGCCGCCCATAATAGCGGTCAACTCTTCGTTAACGATCTTTACGATTTGCTGCGCGGGAACAAGAGATTCAAGAACCTCTGATCCGACAGCTCTTTCTGTAACTTGTTTAACAAATTCACGTACAACTTTGAAGTTGACATCGGCTTCAAGAAGGGCAAGCTTAATTTCTCGCATGCCGACTTTAACATCCGCCTCGGTGAGTTTACCTTTGTTGCGGAAATGCTTAAATGCGGCAGAGAGCTTATCGCTTAAGCTTTGAAACATAAAATAGCCTCCTGTCGATGTTTAGTTTTCGATGATACTGCGTATTTCGGACAGTATATCAAGCAGAGAAGCGGCATCGTTACTGTCTTTAATAACTGACTCCGCACGATCTGTGCATTCGCACAAAAGCCTGAACTTTTTTGCCATACCGAGCTTTTCTTCAAAAAGAAGCAGTTCATCTCCCGCCTTTTTTATAAGGTCGCGGACACCTTGACGAGTGATTCCGAGCGCTTCGGCAATCTCGGAAAGCGACATATCCTCGTTATAATACATATCAAGGACTGTGCGGCGTCTTTCGTTCAGCATTTCACCGTAAAAATCAAGAAGATAGCCTATTTCGAGCGGTTTCTGAAACATAATTTCCTCCCTGAAGCGGTGTAAAGTAAAATGCTTTACAGATTATATCACAACTCGTTCCTTTTGTCAATAGATTTTTGTGAATTTTTCAAAATATTTTTTTGCCAATTTGCTTATTTAATATTAATTAAAAATATATTTTTATATTTGCTTGACAAAATATCAAAATAAGGTTATAATTATAATGCATAACTATACGGAGGTGAAAAGAAATGACAGTAACTAAGGACTCCATCATCGGCGATATCCTTGATCACGATGTTGAAACCGCGCAGTTCTTCCTTGCTATCGGCATGCATTGTCTTGGATGCCCTTGCTCTCGCGGCGAAAGCATCGAGCAGGCTTGCGCTGTTCACGGTACAGACGCTGACGCGCTTGTAAAGTCGATCAACGAATTCCTTGCATCCAAGGGTAACTGATCCCAATGATTCGGCTGCCGCATATGCGGCAGCCGGGATCAAAATTCAAATTAAAGAGAAATTATTTATGGATAAATATAAAATTGCAGATTTGCGGCTTGCTGTTGCCGCATCCTTCGGTAGACCGGGCAAAAGAGTTGCGGATATCGGAACCGATCATGCCTCTCTTCCGATATTTCTTGTCGGAAACGGTGTTACTGACAGTGCATTGGCTTGTGACGTCAATATCGGTCCGTTAAATGCAGCAAAGAGGAATATTGAAGCGGCAGGTCTTTCGGATAAGATCAATACAAAACTCACTGACGGGCTTGAGGGTATAGCCGATTTCAAGCCCGAAGATATATACATCCTCGGAATGGGAGGAGAGCTTATCTGGAGAATTATCGAAAACTCGGAATTGCCGCGAAGCGAAGGTATACGCTTGATATTGCAGCCTATGACTCATGCGCATGATCTTCGCCAAGGTCTTTACGATAATGGTTTTAATATTGTTGATGAAACCTTTATCCGCGATCGTGAAAGAGTATATCAAATAATCGTTGCGGAATATGATGGCGCTGTTCGTTCCGCTAGCCAAGCGGAATTATGGCTTGGTAAGCTGAATATTGCCAAGGGCGGCACCGAGCTCGCTGAATTGGCAAGCCTTTATGCCTCTGGACTTGAAAAAAGAATTAAAGGCTACGCCGAAGCAGGGAAAACGGATCCCGAAACTATGGCACTTTATAAAGCATTCAATGACATAGCAAAGAATGGGAAATGACGATGACGCTAATTGAATTATATAATCATCTTGAATCAATATTACCACCGCTTGATATTGAAGGAATAGACAGCGATGGAATACATACCTTGCAAAATCCTGACCGTGAAGTAAAGAAGGTCTTAATTGCACTTGACCCGTATGAAAAGGCGGTTGATGCTGCTATCGAAGGTGGATACGATCTTTTGCTCACGCACCACCCGCTTTTTTGGGGAGAACCCATTCCAAACACACCGCCCGAAAGATGGTATAATAAGCTTTTAGAAGCTGAAGTGGCGTCATTTTCTTTTCACATAAGGCTTGATAAGGCTGTTGGTGGAGTTAATGATATTTTGGCGCGTTTATTTGAACTCGAAGATATTGAGCCTTTGGATGATCCCGAAATTCCCGCAATCGGACGAATCGGTACGTTAAACGCTGAAATGACCGAACGCGAACTTGCTGAATTTGTTAAAGCCAAGCTTGATGCTCAGAGCGTTACTTACACGGTGTTGCCCGACGGCAGAAAGATTAAAAAAGTAGCAGTTCTTGGCGGTTCAGCATCCGATGCGATCACTACTGCAGCGGAAGCTGGCGCCGATGCTATTGTAGGCGGTGAATTTAAGCATCATACCTATGGATATGCGGCTGTTGAAGGCGCGGGAAGAGGAATCGCTTTGATTGAAGCGGGACATTATCACACCGAAGCTCCCGTTTGTCAAAAATTGCGCGAGCTTGTACTTGAAGCTGTTCCCTCAGCTCAAGTAGATATTTTACATTGTAATAATACTTTTGTTTTATAAATTTTTGGAGGAAATACTATGACATACGTAATCGCTAACCCGCACGGTTCTTATACTCAATTCGTCAGATTGCTTGAGGTAATCAATTTTTCCAAGGACGACGTTATGTTCGTTCTCGGCGACATCGTTGACTACGGAAGTGAGCCTATGGATCTTCTTTGTGATCTTTCGTTCAGAGAAAACATCTGGGCAATCTCCGGTGAGCACGACAGACTTGCATACAGAATGCTCAAGGGCTTCGACGATATGCTTAAAAATGGAGGCACACCCGATGCGGATTATATTGCCGAAATGACCGAATGGATGGCAAATGGCGGCAAGAGCACGCTTGATACTTTCAGAACCCTCGACAACGAGATGAGAGAAGGCGTCCTTGAGTATCTTGAAGAACTTCCTGCTTATGAATTGATGACTGCAGGAGGCAAGGAATGGCTCCTTGTGCACTCCGGTATTGATGGCTACGATCCCGATATTGATTTTGAGGACTATGATCGCGATGCTTTTTCGGCTGACGAATGCCTCAGAAAGATCGAAGGCTATACAGTAGTTTGCGGACACCTGCCAACCACAGAAAACTATTCTTGCGACGGAAAGATTTATAAGGGCGACGGCTTTATGGCAATCGACTGCGGCGCAGGTCGCGGCGGTAAGCTTGCTTGCTTCTGCCTTGATAATGGCGAGGAATACTATGTCTGATATCAAAAAGAATGATATCGCTTTGCTTGACATTACGGCTGTCAGCAATCTTGGGTACGGAGTCGGCAGAACCGATAACGGGAAAGTTGTTTTTACTCCCGGAACCGTAACGGGCGAGAGAGTTGAAGTCAAGATTATAAAGATCACCAAAGGTTATCTTGTAGGCAAACTGCAGAAGATTATTTCAGAATCTCCTTTGCGCGATTCCGGAAATGAATGTACAGCTCCCGCAACTTGCGGCGGTTGTGCATACCGATTTATAAATTATGATCACGAGCTTGAATTGAAAAAGCAGAACGTCAAATCCGAGTTTGATAAAGTCGGACTTCGTGATGTTACTGTACTAGACACAGCTTATGTACGCAATGAAAATGGTGAAGTGGTTGTGTGGCATTACAGAAACAAGGCACAGTATCGCTTTGCAAAAGTCGGCGATAAGGTTACAGCGGGATTTTACGCTTCGGGAACGCATCGTGTTATCGGTAACGAAGCCTGCCCGCTTCAGCCTACGATCTTTAGTGAGATAACACGTACAGTCTGCGAGTTTGCTGAAAAATATAATATTTCGGTTTATGATGAAGAAAGCGGAAAAGGACTTCTTCGCCATTTGTATATCAGAAGCGGTTCAGGCGATAACGGAGAGATATGTGTTTGTCTTGTTATCAACGGTAAAGATTTTCTGTATGGCGAAAGCCTTGTTGATCTGCTGACCTATAAATTCAGCAGAATCGTCGGAATTGTCATCAATATAAACCAAAAGAATTCCAACCTCATTCTCGGAAATGAATACAAGACTCTTTGGGGCAAATGCGGAATATCCGACGTTTTCTGTGGTGTAGAGCTTGACGTTTCTCCTGCGGCGTTCTATCAGGTCAACCACGATGCCGCCGAGCTGCTTTGCAGAACCGCATCAGACATTGCTGATCTTAAAGGCGATGAGCATCTTCTTGACCTTTATTGCGGCATTGGAAGCGTTGGCCTTTCAATGGCACACCGAGTACGCAGATTAACGGGTGTTGAAATCGTTCCGCAGGCAGTTGAATGCGCGATCAAAAATGCCGAAAGAGCCGGTATTGCAAATGCCAAATTTGTTTGCGCGGATTCTGCTGACGGCGCCGCAGACATTCTTGCCAAATCCGACGAACTCCCCGATGTTATCGTCCTCGATCCTCCGAGAAAAGGCTGTGCTCCCGAACTTCTTGATTCGCTTACGGGCGCGGGAATCAAAAAGATAGTATATATATCTTGCAACCCCGCAACACTTGCCCGCGACTGTGCTCATCTCGCGCAACAAGGTTGGAATGTTGGAGAAGTGCATCCTGTTGACCTTTTCCCGAGAACGGGACATGTTGAGAGCGTTGTTCTTTTGCAGAAAGAGAAATGATTCACCATATGAAACTTAATCCCACTCCTTTTGAAATGATAAAGAGTGGTAAAAAGACATTTGAATTGCGTTTGTATGATGAGAAGCGTCAAAAGATTAAAGTAGGCGATGAGATTATTTTTACAAACACGGTTAACGGTGAAATGCTGAGCAGAACAGTTAAAGGTATACATATATTTGAATCGTTCCATGAACTCTACAAATCGTTGCCTTTGTTAAAATGCGGATATACCGAAGATGATATTGACAGTGCATCTCCGCTTGATATGGAAAAGTATTATTCAATAGACGAGCAGAAGAACTTCGGTGTTGTTGGAATCGAACTTTGTTCCGACAACGGATAATAGGATATTGATTATGATAAATAATAATTATGACATCGCCGTCTGCGGCGGTGGCTTTGGCGGGATTTCTGCCGCACTTGCTGCCGCAAGAGAAGGCAAAAAAGTAATTCTTTTCGAAAAAGAATACATACTCGGCGGACTTGGTACCGCCGGATTGGTAACCATATATCTCCCGATCTGTGACGGTGTAGGCCATCAGGTCTCTTTCGGCATTGCCGAAGAACTTTTGCGTCTTTCTATCAAATACGGAGCAGAGGCAAAGTATCCCGAAAACTGGCTTGACGGCATCGGTACAAAGACAGCGGACGACAAGCGTTTTCAGGTTCAGTATAACGCGCAGGTCTTTGCTATCCTCGCTGAACAGCTTTTGACAGAATCCGGTGTTGATATTCTTTACGGAAGCTATGTCGTTGACGCCTCTGTAAAAGACGGAAAAATAAAGTCTTTGTTTGTCGAAAATAAGTCGGGACGTACGGAGTATTGCGTTAATTCTGTTGTTGATTCCACGGGTGATGCAGATATTGCAAAGTTTGCCGGTGCGCCGACAGAAACCTATAAGCTCGGAAATCTGCTTGCTGCTTGGTATTATTTTACCGATGAAAGCGGATACAATCTCAAGATTCTTGGTGGTTCCAAAGTTCCTAAGAATCTGCCCGAAAGCGATAAAAAGCGAGAGATGTATGCGAAGAGATACGCGGCACTTGAAGCCGAAGAACTTTCGGAAATGACTCGGTCTTCACACGATCAGATACTTTATGATTGGCTTGAGCGCAGAAGGACGAATCCTAACGCAGTCATTTCAACTATCGCCACAATTCCGCAAGTAAGAATGACCCGAAGAATAATCGGTGATTACACTCTTGCTTATGATGAAATGCATACAAGATTTGAAGATTCAATCGGCATGGTTTCTGATTGGCGAAAGCGCGGTCCGATATTCGAGGTTCCTTTCAGAACACTTCATAACTCTTGCATCAAGAATCTGATTATGGCAGGCAGATGTACCTCTGTTGATGACGAGTTGTGGGATGTTATGCGAGTTATTCCGTGTTGCGCTGTTACAGGTCAAGCTGCGGGAATTGCTGCTTCGATGACAGATGATTTTTCATCGATAGATATTGCGGAGCTTCAAGGAAAGCTTGAAGCAAGTGGAGTGGTCCTTCACGAGGAATCAATTATTTAAGGATGTTTGTTATGAAAAAAATACTTAAGTTTGTCGGGAAGTTCATAATGTTTGTAATTATCGGTATTGTGTCACTCCTTCTTGTGGCTATTATAGGTCTAAATATTGCCAAGCACTTCATTTACAGCGATTATTATTCTATCAAAACAGATATATGCAAGAATCCTGGCTTGAACGATGGATTTGTATGCCAAGGCATAGCCGTGTCCGAGGAAAACGGCGTGATTCTTGTTTGCGGATATATGAAGGATAAATCGAATTCAAGAATCTACGTGACCGATTTCGAAAGCAATTCGTATTATGTCGAGCTGACACGCTCGGGTGAAAAATATACAGGTCACGCAGGCGGCCTTGCAATTACCGGTGATACAGTCTATATTGCTAACGCAAAAAAGATTTATTCTTTTCCGCTCGAGAGCGTTCTCTCTGCAAGCAACGGAGATATAGTCGATATTGGCTCGGGTACAAAAGTCAACACCAATGCATCCTTTGTATATACCGATGAAGAGTATCTTTACGTAGGTGAATTTCACGACGGTGGAAAATACGTTATTAAAAATCACGAGCACGAGACTGCCGAAGGAATTCACTATGCGATATGTACAAAATATTCACTTAATGACCTTAATACGCCTGTAGCTGTTTATACTCTCAGAAATAACGTACAGGGCGTTTGCTTTACGCCCCAAGGACAAGTTGTTTTGTCAACATCATACGGCTTAACGGATACGGTATATTATGTGTATGATCTTGTAAACGCAACTGATTCCGGTCTTACCTTTGATGGTGCACCGGTTTATTATCTTGACAATCTTGAAAAAGAGATCCACGGACCTGCAATGGGCGAAGATCTTGATTTTTATGATGGTAAAATCATAACACTTACCGAAAGTGCTTCTCAAAAGTACATATTCGGTAAGCTCTTTGGCGCGACAAAAATAGTTGGATTAAAAATTGATTGAGGAAGACATTATGAGAAAAGTTACTGATTACGTAATCGTTATATCTAAAGATGCTTCGGAAAACGAGCGCAGAGCTGCGGCGTTTATTCGTGATAATATTCGTCTTGTTTGCGGTAAGATTATTCCAATAATTAATGATTCCGAAGAACCTTGCGCAAATGAAATAGTCGTGGGTGAAACAACTCGAGAACAGCTTGATGGCGTAGCTTTCAACCGTTACAGAGATGCTATGTCGGGTGGAATTTGGGAATATGTGATCAAAGCTGTTGGTGGCAGATTGTATCTCACGGGTCTTGGATGCGCTCCTGAAAGTGAAGGGGCATACACGTCCGCATATAAGCATCTTGACGATGGAAAAGTTGGCACGGTAATGGCTGCCTATCATTTCGTTGAAGATATTCTCGGCTACAATTTCATTTACAGCACGTATATTGATATTCCTGTGAATCCCGATATAATGATTCCCGATGGTTATCATTATGAGTTTACAAGAGAAGCTTTGCGAGCAAAGGATCCGGTTTTGTACGAAGGTGCGGCATTCTATACTATCCATGGTGCAGAGGAGCTCAATTGCAATATGGGTGGTATGATCTTCAAATCAAAATCGGGGAAAATTGCCGTCATTGACGGCGGCAGAATTCCCGATACAGATAGATTTATCCGCATTCTGCAAAAGATCAGCGGCAGGGAAGTACCTCACGTTGATTCTTGGCTTTTTTCGCACTTGCATTGCGACCACTACGGAGTGTATTATACGCTGTGTTCTGATGAGAAGTATCGCGGAAAAGTAACCGTCGGAACATTCTATTGCGACCTTTTGACCGAAGAATTTTACACCAAACTTTCAAAAGAGAAGGTTAAGAATGCCGATATTATCAGATCTGCTATGATGTCTCCCGATTCGCCCACCGGTGCAGAGGTCGTTACTGTCAAAAAAGGCGACATTATTGCAGTTGATGAAATCGAGTTTGAGGTTATTCACGTTCCTGATATGTCGATGGCAGAATATATGAATATGAATGACTCAAGCGTTGTTTACAAGATGACTTATGACGGCAAACAAACAATGATGCTCCTTGGCGACGCGGAATGGGTGTGCAGCAATGACCTTACACAAAACTGCGCGGACAAGCTCAAGAGCGATATAGTCCAAGTTGGACATCACGGATGTGGTAATGTGTCTGCGGAGTGTTACGAGTTAATTGATGCAGATGTTTATATTTGGCCTGTCGGTGAAAAATTCTGGTACAGTGATTGCGGTGAAGGTCTTAACACGCATAATACCGGAGTTATCAGAAGTCGCGCATATATGATGAGAAAAAATCCGAATATGAAAAACGTGTATGTGGTAATGGATGATATTATGTCATCTCCGTTGCCGATGACAATATATTAAGGAGTGTTGATTATGAAAGTTTGTATAATTCAGCCCTTGTATTCTGCAGATTGGAGCGACTCCGAGAAGCTTTTTAAGTGGGAACTTGATATTATGGATAAGTGCGACGAGAGTATGGACCTTATTGTCCTACCCGAGTCGACCGACATTCCGGCGTATGCAAAAACGTTCGAACAGCATCGTGAAAGCTACAAGAGATATAACAAGGCGATACTCGAAAAGGCATCTGAGACCGCTAAAAGATGTAATAGTGTTCTTTTTATTAACGCTCTCTATGATTCGGGTAACGGTTTAATAAATACAACTTATGCTTTCGATAGAGAAGGTAAAGTTGTAGGACATTATTTCAAGCAGCACCCCACGAACGGAGAGGTATTCAACCGCCAGCTCGACAGCGAATATTCTTATGAGTTTTCCGAGCCCACATATATTGATATAGACGGAATCAGATACTGCTTCCTTACTTGTTATGATTTCTATTTCTACGAGAGCTTTGCCAATATCGCGCGCAGACATCCCGACATCATTATCGGATGTTCTCACCAACGTACCGACAGACAGGATGCACTCGATATGATCAGTAGATTTTTGGCATATAATACGAATGCTTACGTTGTCAGATCTTCCGTCAGTATGGGCGAGGATTCAGAGATCGGCGGCGGTAGTATGGTCGTATCCGCAGACGGAAAAACGATTGTTGATATGAAGTCGCGTGTCGGAATGGAAGTTTGCGATATCGATCCTGCTAAAAAGTACTACAAACCAGCAGGGTTCGGAAATCCCGAAATTGCGCATTTCGAATATATCGAGCATGGAAGAAGACCTTGGAAATACAGACCCGCAGGAAGCGCAATTATACTTCCCGATCATCTTGCACCTTATCCGAGACTTTGCGCTCACCGCGGATTCAATACAGCCGCTCCGGAAAACAGTCTGCCCGCATTTGGTGCAGCTGTTGCACTTGGAGCTACCGAGATCGAATTCGACTTGTGGGAAACGAAAGACGGTGAGATCGTTTCTATTCATGACAGTAAGCTTGACAGAGTTTCTGACGGAACAGGACGTGTTTGGGATTATACGCTTGAAGAACTTAGACGCTTTAACTTCGGTAAGGGATATAACGGAGTTTATGACGGCTTGAAAATTCTTACCTTCGAAGAGATCTTGAAGAAGTTCTCGAGCCATGTAATTATGAATATTCATATAAAATCGCAGGATAATTTTACTCCTTTGAACGAGGACTATCTCAAAAAGATCATTAAGCTTATCGATATTTACGATTGTGAAAAGTATGTTTACTTTATGTCGGGTAACGATGAAGTTCTCAAACAGCTTGGCACTCTTGCTCCACATTTGAAGAGATGTGTAGGTGCAGGTGCTCAAAAGGATCTTATCGTTGAAAGAGCGATTGAACTTGGCTGCGAAATGGTTCAGTTCTTTAAAGAATACATCACTCCAGAAAAGGTCGAGCTTGCGCACAAGCACGGAATCATTTGCAATTATTTCTATTGCGATGATGTCGAAAAGGCAAATTATTACTTGGATATGGGCATTGATACAATACTCACCAATGATTATCAGCGTATGCATAATGCGCTTTCCGATCGACTTGGAAAGGGTGCCAATATACCAAGCAACAAGCATTAAGTTCCCGGAAAGGTCTACGCATTTTATGACTGACAAAAAGAAATTATCCTTCGTTTTTATAATTTTGGCTGGAATATGTTGGGGTACTTCTCCAATATTCGTGCACTATCTTGCCCCATACGGTTTCACGTCACAGCAAATGACTGCTGTAAGGGGTACGGTATCCTTTATCTGTATGTTGATCTACGTAGCTTTAGTTGACAGAAAGCTTTTTAAAACCAAGATCAAGGATCTTGCTCTTTACGCAATCATCGGAGCATCGCTTTTTGGAACTGCGTTTTGTTATTACAGTGCTATGCAGATGACATCGACTTCAACTGCCGTAGTACTTATGTATACTGCTCCGATATACGTTATGCTGTTTTCGGTACTTTTCTTAGGCGAAAAATTATCCAAAGGTAAATTAATCGCCTTGATAATGATGCTTATCGGATGCTGTCTTGTTTCCGGAATTATCACGGGTTTGAAATTTGACATAATCGGAATCCTTGTTGGAATACTTACAAGTTTTATTTATGCTGCCTATAACATTTTAACAAAAGTATCAATGCAAAAGAAGCTTGAACCTGTTACGGTTACTCTTTATAGCTTTTTGTTTATGAGCATCATATCTATCACGGTATGTCATCCGGCGGATCTTATAAGCAATATTGCGTCGGTGCCAATGCAGACGATCCCTCTTTGTGTTGGCCTTGGTATAGTTACTTTTGTTTTGCCGTATTTCTTGTTCACTTGGTCAATGAAACATCTTCCCGCGGGAATTGCTTCCGCATTAAGTGTAGTAGAACCTATGGCGGCAACAGTTTTCAGCGCGGTTTTGTTTTTTGAGATTCCCGATCCTTGGTCAATAGGCGGAATTGTTTTGATTCTTGCGGCAGTATATTTACTCGGAAGATCGGAATAGGTGGTGCGATTATGAAAATTAAACACTATAAAAAATTGCCTAACGAAGCTCGTGAAATACGTATAAAAGTATTTGTTGATGAACAAGGTTTTAGGGAAGAATTCGATACGCAAGATAATAGCGCTGTTCATTTTATTGCATTTACAGAAGATGGTACCGCCGTTGGAACGTGCAGAATTTTTCAATCAAATGCAGACGACGAATATTTTCTTGGCCGCTTGGCGGTTTTGCGGGAATATAGAGGAATGGCTATCGGCAGACAGCTTATCGATGCAGCAGAGAAGTATGTTATCTCGGTTCGTGGACATTCGATAAGGTTGCATTCCCAGTTGCAAGCTAAGGGATTTTATGAAAAATGCGGTTATACCGCTTTCGGGGAAATTGAGCCGGAAGAAGGCTGCCCGCATATATGGATGATAAAAAAATTGATTGACAATTGAGAGGAGTTAGTAATGAGTTCGATAAAAATAGAACGAGAAATAAATGTTGTAGCTTCGTATGACACCGTTGTTTGCGGCGGAGGTCCCGCAGGTTGGATCGCTGCTGTTTCGTCGGCAAGAGCCGGTAAAAAGACTGCTTTGATCGAAAAGTACGGATTTTTCGGTGGAACTGCGACTGCAGGATATGTTGTTCCGATAAGCGGATTTTTCTTTAAGGGGACACGCGTCGTTGGTGGTATCGCTTGGGAGTTTGTTAATGAACTTGAAAAACTTGATGCCGCTTTTGTAGAATATCCCAAGGGACACGTGTCTGTCAATCCCGAGTACTATAAGCTCGTTGCGCGTAAAATGCTTGAGGAGAGCGGAGTAGACCTTTATACCAACTCTTATGTTTCCGATTGTATTATGGACGGTAAACGTGTTACTCACGTTGTGATCAATAGCAAAAATGGCTCGGAAGCTATCGAGGGCAAGTGCTTTATTGATGCCACGGGCGACGCTGATCTGTTTGTGCGTTGCGGAGCGCCGATGATGGAAAAGACAAACGAGCTTCAGCCGATGTCGCTGTGCTTTGTTATTACCGGAGTTGATACGACAACTGATTTGCTGAAGAATTGTATTCACCACGATGGCAAACACGGCAATTCCTTAAATAAGGTAATACACAACTATCTTATAGATGCAGGAAAGAGTGAGGAAGTTCCGCAGTTTGGCGGTCCTTGGTTCAATGTGCTCCTGAAGGGCAACAGCCTTGCAGTAAATATAACTAGAGCTGAGGCAGATGCATCTGATCGCTCCTCATATACAAAAGCAGAAGGTAAGCTTCATCGTGATATGTTTGCTATTGTTGATCTTCTTAAAAAGGAGTATCCCGAATTTAAGGATGCTGAGATAGTAGTTTCCGGATTTAATGCAGGTGTTCGCGAAACAAGAAATATCAAGGGTGTATATACATTGACCAATGAAGATTTCAAAAAAGGAATAGAGTGCGCTTGTCCTGTCGCGCAGTGTGCGCATCCTATGGATATTCACAAAGCAAAAGATGATGACCAGATTTTGATTTATCTTGAAAAAAACTCATATGTCCCTTTCGAAACTATGGTGTCCTATTCCCTTGATAATGTTATTGCCGCAGGACGTTGTATTTCTGCAGAGAGCGAACCTTATGCATCTCTCAGAGTTCAGGCCACTCTTATGAGCATTGGCGAGTGCGCGGGTCTTGCTGCTTCCCTTGCTTGCGATAGCGGTTGCCCGGTAAACGCATTGCCTTTAGATGAACTTAAAACCATGATCGATTCACGCGGTTGCGTACTATAACGTATAGAATGAAAAGAATAATTCAAGAAGCAAAGCTGTTACAAGAAGAAGCAATTCGCCTCCGTCGCGATTTTCATAAATATCCTGAGTGTGGATTTTGTGAGTTCAGAACAGCTTCAAAAATAATTGAATATCTAAAAGAACTCGGATTTGATGTGAAATATGGCACTGATGTCATCAGTAAAGACCATATCCTCGGTGCACCGGATATCGAACTGCTTTCTTCTGAAAGGGTGAGAGCTCTGTATGAAGGTGTGCCCGAGGAGCTTATTAAAGTTATGTCCGAAAGCGGCACAGCTGTGGTAGCAACTATAAACGGAATCGGTACAGGCACAGCTAAAACAATTGCATTCAGATTTGATATGGATTGTAACGAGCTTTCCGAATCCGAAAGCGAAGAACACAGACCATTTAGAGAAGGTTTTTCGTCAATTCATCCCGGATACACTCACGCTTGCGGACATGACGGACACGTTACCATAGGTTTAATTTTGGCACGTCTTCTTGCTGATAACAGAGATAAATTCTCCGGCAAAGTCAAGTTACTCTTCCAACCCGCAGAAGAGGGCGTAAGAGGCGCAGCTGCAATGGCTGCGGCGGGTGTGGTAGATGATGTAGATTACTTCTTTTCGGGACATCTCGGGCTTTCTGCAAATAAAAGAGGTAAACTCGCATGTTCTACCGACGGTTTCCTTTGCGCTTCAAAATTTGATGCTGAATTCTTCGGAAAAAGCGCACACGCGGGTCTTGCGCCTCAAGAGGGTAACAATGCTTTGTTAGCTGCCGCTCAATCAGCACTTTCTCTTCACGGAATTTCTCGACACGGCGGTGGCGCGTCGCGTATTAATGTTGGCGTGATTCAAGGTGGAAGCGGCAGAAATGTTATTCCTGATTACGCAAAGATTATGTTTGAAACAAGAGGCGAAAACGACTGTATCAACTCATATATGGTTGACAATGCGCAAAATATCGTAAAAGCTTCCGCACAGATATACGGCGTTGAAAGTGAGATGAGGTGCGTAGGACATGCTGCTTCATTTAAGCCTGATATAGTATTTTCTAAAGAGCTATATGGAATAGCGGAAGAAACTGACATTTTCGACGATCTTGTGCTTGTTGCCAATATGAATGCAAGCGAAGATTGCACGGCTTTTATGAATCGAGTTATCCAAAATGGCGGAAAAGCGACAAATTTCTTGTTTGGCACAGAACTTGCAAGTCCGCATCACACGCCTATGTTTGATATTGACGAAGATTCTCTTGCCGATGCTGCTGCGTTTCTTGCGATACTCGCAATAAAATATGCGAATTAATTATGTAGGTGGTTTTAATGTACCCGTATGAAATTATTTTTGGTATGACCTTTTATGATATTTTTCTTGCAGTCGGTGTAATTTCTGCGCTTGTAATTGCAAGAATATTTGCCGATAAGGATAAAGTCTCTGCCAAACTGTTCAACTTTATATTATTAATTGGAAGTGTCGCTATTGGATTTGGCTACTTCAGCGCAGTTTTTACGCAGGCGATATATAACTGGTTGGATGGCGAGGAGTTTGCGATCAACGCTTCTACCGGCGCCACTTTTCTCGGCGGGCTTGTTGGCGGTGTTATGACTTTTTTGATTGGATACTTTGTGATTGGTCACTTCGTATTTAAGTCAAAGGAAAATGTGAAGTATTTCCCAAGACTACTGGACTTTGCCGCAGTTTCGATAACTGCCGCACACGGATTCGGAAGACTCGGTTGCCTTACTGCCGGCTGCTGTCATGGACAAGTTACCGATGCGTGGTATGGTATTTATCACGTAAGCCTGGAGGCTTGTGTGGTTCCGGTACAGTTGTTTGAGGCGATATTCTTATTTACCCTTTGCGCACTCCTTGCTATTCTTGCATCAAAAAAGATTCCCGGAACTATGGCAATTTATATGTCTGTTTACGGTATATGGCGTATCTTTGCGGAAATGCTGAGAGATGATTATAGAGGAAGCACGTTTGTAGACTTTTTGACGCCTTCTCAGCTAACCTCAATTATTCTGCTTGTACTTTCTGTACCAATATTCATTTACACGTTTTCCGAATATAAAAAACAATCAAGAGGAGAACCGAAGTGAAGATTAATAAAAAATTATTCGGAATCATACTTTTGATACCTTCTGCAATCTTGTTGTTTCTGGAATTAAAGCCGATTGATCTGTATGAAGATCCGGTTATGAATCAAATGATTCAGATAATACTGACAAGAACTGCGGGCAGCTTAGTTTTTGTTCCTCTGTGTATCTATATGGAATACAATGTGCTTGGCTTAACAAAGACTAATAGGGTGAAGTACTTGTTGTATACTTGGGTGCCTTTGGCTGTTGTGGTTAATAATTTCCCCATTATAGGAGTTATCAGCGGCGCAGCTTACGTAACCAAGCCCTATTGGTACATTGCTATTTTTGCATTGGAATCATTAATGATAGGCTTGTTTGAGGAATTTGCTTTCAGAGGTGTTCTGTTTCCATACATACTAGAAAAACGCAGAAAAACATCAGGTAGTATATTCAAAGCTACTGTTATTTCATCTGCAGCATTTGGTGCGGTTCATCTATTTAACTTGTTGTCCGGCGGAGGCGTTGGAGGAGTGTTGCTTCAAGTAGGATATTCCTTCCTTATTGGCGGTATGTGTGCAATTGTTTTGCTTTATACAAGATGTATTTGGATATGCGTTGCTCTACATGCAATCTATGATTTCTGCGGATTTTTGATACCGACTCTGGGAACAGGAATTATCTGGGATTCGATAACAGTTACAATCACCGCTGTACTTGGAGTATTTGCTTTGGTATTTATGGTATTATGGTTGAAGAAGATAACTCCTGAGCAGGTTGAAGAAATCTATACAAAAAATAAGAAGCGCAAATAAGCGCTTCTTATTTATATCTATCAGCAGACGCCGTAGCAAGCTCGTCACAGCGTTCATTGTAAGGGTGCCCGTTATGACCTTTTACCCAGATAAAGGTAACTTTGTGGATGTCAAGCTGCTTGAGCAAGCGTTCCCAAAGATCGGGATTGGCTGCGGGTTCGTTTTTGCTTCTCATCCATCCTTTTTTCTTCCAGGAGTATACCCATCCCTTTGTAACGGCATCACAAAGATATTTGGAATCGGTTGTTAGTGTGACGGAGCAGGGAAACTTCAATTCTTCAAGGGCACGAATTGCTCCCATAAGCTCCATTCTGTTGTTAGTAGTGGAAGGCTCTCCATCCGAAAGCTCTTTTTTATGTTCACCGTAAACCAGTATTGCACCCCATCCGCCGGGACCGGGATTTCCTCTGCAAGCACCGTCTGTATAAATCGCTACTTCTTTCATTATGTCCTCTTTTGAGCATGATTGCATTATATTATACCATATTTTACGCTGAATATCAATAATAATTGAGGCAAAATTAAATTAAATAAAAAAAATAATATTATTTTCAAAATAACACTTGCAATTTGTCCGTAAATAAGGTATAATTTATCATCAAAACAAAAAATGAAAGCGGTAAATATAATGCTTAAAGACAAAAACGAAAACGTAACTCTCAATGAATCCGAAGTTAAGCCTTTGGAGTATAAGAAGAGAAGAAGACGCCTCGGTGACAGAAGCGATGGCAGAAAACTTAGAACTCTTCAGCCGATGAACAGACTGATGCCGTATATTATGAAAAACCGGAGTGATGCCCAAAATACTTTTGCAGACAAGATTGAGGTATCAAAGGCTGACTTGCTTTGCAGACAAAAGGTTCTTGAAGGCAAGACTAATTTTTCGTTCCTTCATATTCTTCTTGCTGCATATCTCAGAACAATCACCCAACGTCCTGCAGTCAACAGATTTGTCAGCGGTCAGAAGATATACGCAAGAAATGAGATCGTGTTTGTAATGACTATCAAGAAGGAGATGTCACTCAGTGCTCCCGACACTGTCATTAAGGTTAAATTTGCCCCTGATGATACACTTGATGATGTTTATGAAAAATTTAATGTCGTCGCGACAGATGCAATAGCTTCGCTTGATAAGGAAACTTCATTTGATAAACTGATCAAGGTATTTAATATAATTCCCGGTTTTATACTGAGATTTATTGTGTGGCTCGTAAAGTGTCTTGATTATATTGGAATTCTTCCCAAGGCGTTTATGGATCTGTTGCCATTCTACGGATCTATGATCGTTACCAGCATGGGTTCTCTCGGTATCAATCCTATCTACCATCATATTTATGATTTCGGCAATCTACCCGTATTTCTTTCCTACGGCAGAAAACGCACTGTATTCGAATACGATAAGAATGGAAATCTTAATAAAAAGCGTTATATTGATATAAAGGCTGTAACGGATGAAAGAATCTGCGACGGATTTTATTTTGCCTCTGCTTTTAAGTATTTTAAGAAGATAGTAGAAAATCCCGAATGCCTCGAAACAAAGGCTACAGAGTTGTTTGAAGATATTGATTAATAAAAGAAGCCCCGAACGGGGCTTCTTTTATTGTTGTTCGATCATAATCTCAAGTGCGCGAATGGCAGTCCTGATCGCTTTATCGGTATCGTGATCTTCCTCTGCGTCGGTATCAAGCCCGAGTGCAGCTCTTTCTTGGTTCCAAACTACATGGAAAACTGCGCCGCATCTCAATCCAAGTGCTGCGCCTACTACAAAGAGTGTAGATGCCTCCATTTCGCTTGCAAGAACGCCAAGTCTTTTCCAAGCTTCCCATTTTTCGTTGAGAGCGCTTGCGGTGGGCATTTTGTTAGGGCTGTGCTGTCCATAAAAAGAGTCTTTACTTTGAACTACACCCGCGTGATAGGAGTACTTATTGTCTTTGGCTGCCTCAATTAGTGCGAATAGAACATCGGGATCGGATACAGCAGGAAATTCATAAGGTGCATATTCGCCGCTAGTTCCGTCTTGGCGTACTGCACCGGTTGCGACAACAACATCTCCGGCACGTACAATGGTTGAAATGCCGCCGCTTGTTCCCACTCTAATAAATGTATGTGCTCCGCATGCCGCAAGCTCTTCAACGGCAATTGCTGTTGAAGGCCCTCCGATACCGGTTGAGCAAACACTTACTCTTTCTCCTTTAATTGTTCCAGTATAAATTGTGTACTCTCTGTTTTGAGAAATAAATACAGGATCATCGAGATAAGCAGCGATTTTAGGTACACGTCCGGGATCACCGGGAAGTATGCAGTAGCCTCCGACATCGCCGGGACAGCAGTTAATATGATATTGAAGTCCTTCGGTCTTTAACATGATTAGTCCTCCGAAATGATAGGTTATATATATTATTACAGAAAACGATGAAAAAATCAATAGCTTTGGCAAAATTTCTTTATTTTTTACAATTAACTTAAAATCAATGTTAAAATGTGGCAATGATTGGTTACCAATGCATTAACATATACTAAAAGTTGCAAAATAAGGCATCAAAATAATAAAATTTCATAAAAATATGAAAAATTTGTTCAAAACACTTGCAATTCGATTTGAGATGTAGTATAATATTAGAAAATATTTTAAGATGGAGGAACAGATATGATAGAAATATCCAAAAAATCAAATCTGCTCGAACAAAAATCATATAGATATCAGCTTCAGGATATAGAAGAGCCCAATCTCTACCGCGAGATATACACATACACGGAAATCCCCAAGGTGCCATTTAACCATCGAAGAGTTCCTCTTGGAATGCCTTCCGAAATATGGATTACCGATACATCTTTCAGAGATGGTATGCAATCTCAAGCACCGTATTCTCCAAAACAGATCGTTGACTTATATAAGCTTTTAAATAAACTTGGCGGACCCAAGGGAATCATCAGGGCAACAGAATTTTTTGTTTATAGTGAAAATGACAGAAAAGCGCTCCATGCATGCCAGGAACTAGGTCTTGAATTTCCTGAGATCACAACTTGGATCAGGGCGAGTCTTGAAGACTTCAAACTTGTTAAAGACCTTGGTATAAAAGAAACCGGCATTCTTGTTTCTTGTTCGGATTATCACATCTTTAAGAAGCTTGGCATGTCCCGTGGTCAGGCTATGGACCATTATCTTCAGACCATCCATGCTGCGCTTGAAATGGGTATTCGCCCGAGATGCCATTTTGAAGATATTACTCGAGCTGATTTCTACGGCTTTGTTGTACCTTTTGTAAATGCGATTCAGGCAATGTCGCGAGAAGCGGGAATCCCCGTTAAGATCCGCGCGTGCGATACTATGGGTTATGGTGTTCCTTACAGTGAAGTTGCTTTGCCACGAAGCGTACCCGGCATAATTTACGGCTTGCAGCACTATTCTGACGTTCCGAGCGAGCAACTTGAATGGCACGGTCATAATGATTTCTATAAGGGAGTCGCGAACGCTACTTGTGCTTGGTTGTTTGGTGCTTGTGCGGTAAACTGTTCACTGCTTGGAATAGGCGAGAGAACAGGTAATGTGCCACTTGAGGCTATGGTATTTGAATATGCTTCGCTTCGAGGCACTCTTGATGGAATGGATCCGACTGTAATAACTGAAATTGCGGATTACTTTACAAAAGAGATGAATTATCATATTCCGCCGAGAACACCTTTTGTAGGAGAAGATTTTAATATGACTCGTGCTGGTATTCACGCTGACGGAATGCTGAAGAATGAGGAGATTTATAATATCTTTGATACAGGCGCGATACTGAACAGACCTGCAGGTGTAACCGTCAGCTCAACATCCGGAGCGGCAGGCATAGCATATTGGATAAACGCTCACTACAGATTAACCGGTGATGACATGATCACAAAGAAAGATCCCCTCGTTTCTAAAATTAAAGCTTGGGTTGATGAGCAATATGCTGCAGGACGTCAGACCGTTATATCTACTCCTGAACTTGAAAAATTGATTGTAACCTTTCGAAAGGAAGAAGAATAAATGAGAACACCGAAAACTATTGCAGAAAAAATTATCGCGGCACATCTGGTTACCGGAGATATGACTCCCGGAAGTGAAATATCTATAAAGATAGACAGAACTCTTACTCAGGATGCCACAGGTACTATGGCATATATTGAATTTGAAGCTATGGGGATTGATCGCGTAAAAACCGATCTTTCTGTAGCATATATCGACCACAACACTCTGCAATCCGGATTTATGAATGCAGATGACCATAGATTCATCAGAACTGCCGCAGCAAAATACGGAATTCATTACTCTCGTCCCGGAAACGGCATTTGTCATCAGGTTAATCTAGAAAGATTTGCAGTGCCCGGCAAGACCTTGATTGGCTCTGATAGTCATACTCCTACTGCCGGTGGAATTGGTATGCTCGCTTTTGGAGCGGGGGGACTTGACGTTGCGGTTGCAATGGGCGGTGGTGCATATTCGATGATTATGCCCAAAATGTATAAAGTAAACCTTACGGGTAAACTTTCGCCTTGGGTAACCGCTAAGGACGTTAGCCTTGAAATACTTCGAATTCTCTCTGTAAAGGGAGGAGTCGGAGCAATCATAGAATGGGGCGGAGAAGGTGTCAAATCGCTTACTGTTCCTCAGAGAGCCACTATAACCAATATGGGCGCCGAGCTTGGCGCGACAACTTCTATTTTCCCCGCAGATGAAGTGACAAAAGCGTTCTTGATTGCACAAGGAAGAGAAGAAGATTATTCGCCTATCTATTCGGATGCAGATGCAGAATATGATAAGATCATAGATATCGATCTCTCAACACTTGAACCTATGGCGGCTTGTCCGCATTCCCCCGATAACATCAAGAAAATCAGTGAACTTGCAGGTATGCCTATTTCTCAGGTTTGCGTTGGTTCTTGCACGAACTCCTCACTTGCCGATATGCTTTCGGTCGCCGCAATTCTTAAGGGTAAGACGGTTGCACCGCAGGTTAGTATGTCTGTTTCTCCAGGCTCTAAGCAGGTTCTCGCAATGCTTGCAGATTGTGGTGCATTGACAGACATTATCGCCTCGGGCGCAAGACTTCTTGAATGTGCTTGCGGACCCTGTATAGGTATGGGATTTTCTCCTGAATCGGGTGGAATATCTCTTCGTACATTTAACAGAAACTTCGAGGGCAGAAGTGGCACTCGCGATGCCGGTGTATATCTCGTTTCTCCCGAGGTGGCTGTTGCATCCGCTGTTACGGGCGTAATTACCGACCCCAGAACATTGGGCGAGTGCCCGACGATAAAGATTCTCGATGAGTTTTTGATCGACGATAGCGGCGTAATTGCGCCTCTCGATGCAGAAAGCGCTAAAACAGCCGAAGTCCTTCGCGGTCCGAATATCAAGAGCTATCCTGAAACCAAGCCTCTCGATGATGTAATAACTGTTCCTGTTTCTCTTAAAGTCGGAGACAATATCACAACCGACCATATAATGCCTGCAGGTGCAGCGGTACTTCCTTACAGATCCAATATACCGAAGATGAGCGAATTCTGCTTTAACGTATGTGACGCTTCATTTGCTGAAAGAGCAAAGCGGATGGGCAACAGCATTATTGTCGGTGGAGTAAACTACGGACAGGGCTCTTCGAGAGAGCATGCAGCTCTTGTTCCGCTCTATCTCGGAATTCGTGCAGTAGTAGCCAAGAGTTTTGCGAGAATTCATAAGGATAATCTTATCAATGCCGGTATTTTGCCGATGACATTCGCTGATCCTTCAGATTACGACAGAATCAATGAAGGCGATGAAATCGAACTGTGCGATCTCCATTCAAGTGTAAAGAATGGTAAATATTATATGGTAAACAAATCTAACGGATCCAAGATCGCTCTTGATTGCGTTCTCTCGGATAGACAGATAGAAATTATTCTTGCTGGCGGACTGATTGCCGCCACCGCCAAAGGTCAAAATTGAGGTGAAAGAAATGAGTAACGAAATGTATATTAAAAATTGTGTTGAGCAGTTTGAAAAGCTTCTCAGCGAGCAGTATGCACGCGCTGAAAAGATGAAGAATGCGCCCCCCGCCATTGACTATGCAAAGCTCGACAAGATCATTATCGGTTGCTGCGGCGGCGACGGAATTGGTCCGATTATTACAGCAGAGGCACGCAGAGTTCTCGAGTTCTTGCTTAAAGATGCTGTGGCTTCCGGTAAAGTCGAACTGCGAGATATTGATGGATTGACAATCGAAAATAGAATTGCTTGTGACAAAGCCATCCCCGATGACGTTCTTGCGAATATCAAGGATTGCCATGTTCTTCTCAAAGGGCCTACAACCACTCCCAAGGGCGGTACAGGTGCTAAAGAGCTTGAAAGTGCAAACGTTGCTATGAGACGTGAGCTCGACCTTTTTGCTAACGTAAGACCCGTAGCAATACCCGAGGAGGGCGTTGATTGGACTTTCTTCCGTGAGAATACAGAGGGTGAGTATGTTCTTGGTAGCCGCGGTGTCGAGATTCCCGAGTACCTTTGCTGTGATTTCAAGGTTACCACCGATGCTGGCTGCGAGCGTATAGCAAGAATGGCGTTTGACTTCGCGGTAAAGAACGGCAAGACCAACGTTGCGGTTGTAACAAAGGCGAATATCATGAAAAAGACAGACGGTAAATTTGCAAGAATCGCAAGAGAAATTGCCGCTGCTGAATATCCTTCGCTGACTGTTGAAGATTGGTATATCGATATTATGACTGCAAAGCTTGTTGATACACGCGGCAGATCTGATTTCCAGGTATTCCTTCTTCCTAACCTCTATGGCGACATCATTACCGATGAAGCCGCACAGCTTCAGGGCGGCGTAGGCACCGCAGGAAGCGCAAATATTGGTAGCAGATATGCAATGTTTGAGGCTATCCATGGTTCTGCACCTCGAATGATCGAACGCGGTGACGGCGATTATGCAAATCCTTCGAGTATGCTGAGAGCTGCAGAATTGCTTCTCAAACATATCGGTTACATCGAAGAAGCTTCAAAACTTGGAAAAGCCCTTGACATTTGTACAGGAGCTGATGCAGAGCTCAAGATTACCGGCAGAAGTGACGGCGCAAGCTGCAAAGAGTTTGGTGATTACGTTATGAGCGTTTGCGAAAAACTTTAATATAAAATGATCCCGATGGATAATTCCATCGGGATCACTTTTATACGTTGATTTCAAGCGCATCTCCAAAAGAGAGAGAATAAATCAGGATTTGATCGGGGGATTTGCCCATAATTCGTTCAATTGCTTTTGCATAGTATTTGAGCTGTTCGGCATGACGATCTTCTAAATAAGACGTAGTTGCTTCTCTGTCATTGATGATTTCGCGAGGGATTCTGTCCGTCTTATAGTCGCAAAGAATCAGTTTATCATTATCATCAATAAAACATAAGTCAATAACGCCTTGAACAAGTATTTCGTCCTCTGCAAGATCTTCTTTTTTGCCCATGTCATTTGTAAAATCAACTGCAGGGAGAAAGATGTTGAATCTAAATTCTCTATAAAGTTTCTTGGCTTTAAGTATACTTTGATAGAAGTCTGAAGCAACGAACTTAACAATTTCTCCTACCCTTATCAGATCGGCAACTTTTTGGGGAATGAACTTCTTTGCAACAAGTCGAGAGATCTCCTCTTTGATTGAAGTCCGGTTAGCTTCAAGCCTTGAAAACTCGCAAAATTGCATGAATAAATGTGTCGCTGTACCTTTTTCTGCCGCATCTGATTCTTCACCCATAAAGCGTGGTCGCTTGGTTTCAAGACTTTCGGCTTTTTTGATTATGTCCGCATAGTCATCAGTTTCGTTTAGCAGTTCGGGGTAGAGTTTTGAAACTGATACTTTCGCGGGAATGCTTGCGTGAGCGGAGAAGGGGTATTTATAATTGAGCGAAGGCTCTAATATCTCGCATATGTTGTTGACTTCATTTTCATCTATCTCAATTATGTTTTCAAGCTCTGCAACAACAGCTATTTCTTGATTCAAGCAAGGTGTAAGAATCTGATATGAGCGGTTTGAATGATCTGCTGCCAGACCAATCAAAATTCTGTCTATCCACGAGGTGGTATCTGATACCGTTTTTCTTCCGCCTAATGAAGCCTTATCGATTGCATTCTGCAATTTTGTTTCTGCAAATCCAACTTTGCCGGATGAAACAACATAAAGAACATCTCTTGCTCTGGTCAGTGCTACGTAAAGAATGCGTATTTCTTCTTCGGATGATTTTTCGGACACATTATTTGCAAGAGCAATTCTGTATGGGGACTCAATTTGTCCCAGTCCGGTGTTGTCGGAGATCTTAAACGCTATTCCGATGTTATCATTAGGGGAGAATATCGTATTCTTTTTTGAATCCTGATCTTCGATCTTCTTTTCAGCACCGTAAAGAAAAACTACAGGGAATTCAAGACCTTTGGATTTGTGAACGGTCATAATTCTTACGGTATTATCCGTCACAGCATCTTCATCGGATATTTTAGTGTTTTGTGAGATTATTCCACTTACATATTCGACAAAGTCGTGCAGCCCCTTATAGGACGAAGCTTCGTACTTTCTTGCATATTCATAGAATTTTCGGAGATTTCTTCGCCTTTCTGCAGGTGTACGCTTTTTAGAAGCTTCATCCGAACCCGCATATGTAAGAGCGTTGGTATCCTTCCAAAGGAATCTCATAAAGATATGAACGGGAAGCGCTTCTGCTTCAGATCTGTATTTGTCTATACGTGTAATAGCATTAACACACTTGTTCTTTAGTGTTATGTCTTTTTCATCTGACTCGGCGTATTCGCAAAGAGAATCATAAAGAGAAATATATTTTCTGCCTAGTTTGATCTTTACAAGCTCGCTTAGTGTGAAACCGAAAATCGGTGATCGCAAAACCGCAGCGAGTGGAATATCTCTTTGAGGGTTGTCACAAGCGGAGAGTAAAGAAAACATCAAAAGGACTTCTGAATTTTCAAACAAGTCGTTACCCGTGCTATTGGCATACGGGATTCCGGCTTTGGCTAAGGAGTCTGCGACCTTGGCGGCATCCTTGTTTGAACGAGTAAGAATTGCAATGTCCTTGGGAAGATACCTCTTGCCGTCACACTTGAGTTTGTTCTCTAAGGTATCTTTAATTTCGGAAATGATATATTGGCAAGAAAAGTCTTCGTCTTTGCTTTCATCGTCATTCTCCAATAGTACAACTTTGACTTTTTCATCTGAATAAGGAGCGGGTCTTGAAGCTATCAGATCATCTTGCGCAACATAACCGATTCCGTGTCCCTCTCCTTCGCATTCCCGGAACAAATACGAGCACACTGCATTAGTAAATGATATGATATTAGGCGAGCATCTGAAGTTTTCCGACATAAAGACAGATGAAGCTGCTTTACTATTCTCACTTTGCGATTCAGCCGGCATATAGTTTTTTCTGTATTGAGCAAATACGGATGGCTCAGCGCCTCTGAAAGAATAAATGCTTTGTTTTATATCTCCAACGAAAAAGAGATTTGAACCGTTGGAAATTGTGTTAAAAACAAGATCCTGGATAGCATCCGTGTCCTGATATTCATCAACAAAAATATGCTTGTATTTCTTTTGTTCTTCGAGCGCAATCTGAGTAGGATGTCCGTTGCTGTCAACTAAGAGGTTGAGTGCATATTTTCTTAAATCTGAAAACTCACAAATCGAGCTTGAGTTCTTTTCGTCATTGTATGCCGATATAAAATCGTCAAGCACATCTGCAATTTTGATAGCCAAGTGCGCGCTTTTAGCACAAATATGAGGAATGTCTTCGGGGAGTGTGCAAAATTCGCGCTCTTTGAATTTGATTATTCTATCTTTTATAGCAGTTCTTTCGTACTTTACGGATTCTGTGAATTCGCTTTTTGCAGATGATGGAATTCTGCCGAGACCCTGCGGCACGTAATCATATACAGTGTTGCGGGCATCACTGTATGCGTCATTGGACAGAACGGTTTGAAGACTTTCGAGATAATCAAGATCGGATGATATGGCTTTTCCATATGGTGCGGCAGAGTTGTCGGAATCAATAAGGTTGATCAATCTGTTGCATCGCTTGATCAGGTGATAAACCTCTTCCTCAACGTGTATTTTTATCTGCCTACCTACAGCGGTAGAGAAGAAGTCAACGTCAATATCCTTGTTGTAAGCATCCGCACAATTGCGAAGATAATCCGTTCCCCCTGGGATAAGTATTACCTTTTTGTACACATCAAGCAGTGTTTCAGCGAGCTTGCCTTCACTTCGTGCAGTAGTTATTTCGTCAGCAAAATCAGAGAACTCGTCATCTGTGCGGTATCTTCGCTCAATAACTGCGTTCATTATCTCGTGTCGCATTATCTGCAATTCAGTTTCATCTGCGAGTCTGAATTTGGCGGGTAATCCGAGTCTTTGGAAGTTGGATCTGACAAGATTAAGATAATATGAGTCTATAGTGCAAATATCAGCACTGCCGAGAGAAGTGAGTTGCTTTGCTAAAAAGGTATTGGAAGGATCTAAAGCGAGCGCCTTTCCAAGCTCGCGTGAGATTCTTGTTCTGAGTTCCGCAGCAGCTGCTCTGGTAAACGTAACAATAAGCATAGATGTGATTTCGGAAGGAGATTTCGCATCTGTGAGAAGTCTAATTATTCGCTCTGTCAATGTAGCAGTCTTTCCGGATCCCGCGGCAGCAGAGACAAGTATATTTCTGTCGCGAAGATTTATCGAGAGTTTTTGTGCACCGGTAAATTCCATATATACATCCTCTACTTATCTTTTTTTTGCGCTGCCCTGCAAATTGATGCATAGTTGCAATATTTGCAAGCGTCACTGTCTTCCTTGGGAATGGCATTTGCATTTCCGGAGACGATTTCGTTGCCTATTTGGGTAAGTACTTCGTTTACTTGGGTAAACAGACCGTTGAATTCTTCTTCCGTTACCGTTGATCTTTTTCTCGAAGAAGACATCAAATATCTGTTATGTCCGGTATGACTGATAGCGTTGATGATCTTTTCATCATCGATAATCAGTCCGCTGCGTTTTATTTCTGCAATTGCCGCTGTCATAGTGTTGACTTCATCGATATAGCTGTTAGCTTTGACCTTCGATGGAACTGCTGACAGATAAGTGATACCCGCAGGTTTAATGTTCGCGTTCAACTTATTTGCCATAGCTTTATTGTTTGTTAAAGCGAAAATATACAGAAGAAGCTGGAGATTTTTGCCTTCGGCAATATCTGAAATAGAAAAGGTTTTGTCGCCGGTTTTATAGTCAACAACTCTCACATATACGTCGTTGCCATCACGATACACATCGACTCGGTCAATGATACCGTTCAGAGATAAATTGGTTCCATTTTTCAATGTAACGGTAATCGACGGGATTTCTTTTGTGCCTATCGGAAACTCAAAAAACTGCGGCACGAAACTGCTATCCGAAAATTCTTTAAGCAGATCATCTATTATAAGCAAGGAAAGAGTTTTTAATCTTGCAATAAGATGAATAAGCCTTGCGTTTTTGGGGTCTTCCGTATCCGGTAAAAGCTCTGATATGTATGAAGAAATTATATCATTTATGACTTTATTTTTTTCTTCCGCTTGCGGGTAATTGCCTTTGTTTGTTACAAACACAAAGTAAAGAAACTTTTCAAGAACCGCGTGGACAAACGTGCCGATATTGTTATAAGCAAATTCTGCTTTCTTTCCATCGTCGAGCTTGAGAAAATATTTGCAAGAGTACGCAAACTTGCATTTTACAAATTCTTCGATTTTCGACTGGCTGAGATGCAGCTCTTTACCGATTGCCTGATCTATTATATCTGAATCTATTCGGTCATTTACAGCAGACAACCAATCGTAATTAGGAACGATATAGTCCTCAGTTCCGCTCTTTAGAAGCAGTTCCATAGCTTTGCCTTGAACTGATCCTTTAAATAGCGGATAATATTCGGAAATAGCTCTATAAGAAGTTAATTTGGTGTAAATATCTTCCGATGTTTCTTTGATCACTATTCCGGGGAAGAGCGCAGTAATTCTTGAAAAGGCAATGGATGGCTCGCTGTCGGCTCTTGTAAACACAATAAGTTTATGCGAGGGCGCTGAAGCCGCGCGACGAAAATAATAAAGCTCGTCGGATGCGCGTAATTCACGGTCCCCGGAAATTTTTATGTCGTGTTCGATCAAATATTCTCTCTCGTTGTCGGTGAGGAGTCCCGAACTTTGAACGTTGGCAGGGAAGTCACCGTCACATGCTCCAAGCAAAATAACACATTTTGCATTGTCAGCACGCATCATATTGGCAGAACCTATTGTAACTTCATCCTGGGATGTAGGAATAGAGCCTAGCTCTGTGTTTTCAAGAACTGTTTTAACGGCAGTAGCAAAAGTTGCAATATCGGGTCGTTCATTTGAATCCATAGCATCGCATACCGAATCGAGAGCATCAATGAAAATGTCATAAATCCTTGCGAATTCGCCCGCTTCGCGTATCTTTCCCATATCTATGTACCTTAAAGAAATATCGCGTAAGGATGATTTTACATTAAGACTGTCAAGATAGTTCAGCGTAGCTATGCACAAGTCTTTATAAGTTGCAGAGGATTTGAGTTCCGAAATATAGATCTTTAAATTGCCAATAAACTCTCTTTTGACTTTATTGGCACTTGCGAGAATTCTTTCTCCTCGTTCGGTTTTGTTTATTGTATAACCGTCCGGATTCATATTCCAATCGGAATCTGACAAGAACTGCTTTCCGCTAATCTTCCATTTAGCGGTATATGCTTCAAATACGTCTGCTTCACGCGCAGAAATACCGCATAAACCTGTTTTTAAGTGTGTAATAACGTCAGATCGCTGCCAACCGTAATTTGCAATCTTGAGTGCAGAGAGCACGAGTCTTGAAAGCGGAGAAAGAGAAAGATCCGTTTTATCCGAAAGGAAGTACGGAATATCAAAGTTTTCGAGCGCTTGATCAATGATACCCCTGTATTTTTCAGCATCACGTGCAATTATCGCAATTTCGCGGTAGCGATACCCCGATATTACTAATTGCTTGATTCTTGCGGCAGCGTATTCACATTCGTCGTAAATGTCCGATGCACGGTATAGCTCAATAGAATCTGAACTATCTTTACATTCAATATTAGAATTCAGCTGCCAAAGCTCGGTTGAAATGTATTTGAGTGCATTTGAATCAGTTCTTAAATTCTCTTCAAGAGTGATCGTCTTTGTCTTGATACCCAATGATGCACAATCTCGTCGCAGTATATCGGAGAATCTCTTTAATGAAACTGTATCGATCCCATTGAAAGAAGGTGATGGAATTCCAACGGTAACAAAACAGTTATCTGCTTGACGGAAGATTGATTTAATGATATTATGTTCAAGACCCGTTAAGCTTGAAAAGCCATCAATATAAACGTTGAAATCACGTAAGCAAACTTCTTCCTCCAGCAGCTTAGATAACCGAATTAATTCGTCGTTCTCGTCAGAAAGTTTCTCGCTAACCATTTTGGAATATATCGAGCAAACTGTTGATATGTCTTTGAGCTTGCTTGATAAAACTGACTTTGGCATAGTTGATGACATTTTATCAACAGTTTCAAACGCAATGCCTGAAGCGGTAAACTCTTTATAGATTGCCAACATAGCCTCAGCAAGAGATCTATCGTCGTTGCGAGTGACCTGATATTCACTCAAGAACGGCATTGCAGTTCTGACAGCGCGCCACATTATAAGTTTTTGCACAGCAGGTGTTGCATAATTGTATGTTATGCCGCCGTGAACACGAAATAGCTTGTTTGCGAGGCGGGTAAAGTTAAGCACTTCAATATGCAGTTGTGCAGATGGCGGTAGCCTACGCAAAGCCTCACGCTCCATTGCAACTGTCATTTGCTCGGGAACAATCAACAGAGCGTTATTTCCGTTAGCTGCATCCTCTTCAAGTTTTTTGAAGATTGCTTCGGTTTTTCCCGTGCCGGGGTTACCGTATACAAAATAGATCATTTGGATTCACCGTTTTTGTCTGAATTAATGATGTTCAGATTTCTTAAAATCGTTGCGCTTCCGCGCCAACTGTATGCTCTTGAATTGAAATCAGATATGTGCGCAACAGTCTCTTCCGAGGGACGGTTAAGCACGTTGCTGTTGAACCAAGAATTGTTAGTATATATAGTTCCTAGCTTCTTTGCGCGGATCGTGTGCGGACATACCTCTTGGCATATGTCGCATCCCCAAGCGCAGGAAGATTTTTTTATCAGAAAAACTTCGTCATTTGTAAGAACGCCTTTCTTTTGAGTAAGAGCAGAAAGACATATCTTTTTATCTGAAATATCTGATGGACAAGCCGCTTGGCATTTTCCGCACTTTTCGCAATATTTGACTTCATGTGCTATTGCATCACATTCGATATCTGTTATTATTTCAAACAAAAATACAAATGAAGAATAATTAGGTGTAATAAGCAAACTGTGCTCTCCAATAATTCCAAGTCCGGCTTTTGCAGCGGCTATCTTTTCGTTTATGGGAGAATGATCACCAAAACACATAAAGTTAGCATTTGGATAGTATTGCTTGGCTTCCTTGATTATCGATTCTCCGAGATTTTTGATGTAAGTATGATAGTCATAAGCCAAAGCATACGAGGAAACTGTTTTGCTTTCATCGCAAAAATGCGTGTAATAAGGAATGGTCCCAATAAAAACACTTTTCGCCGCAAAGGGTATTTTGTCGGCAAGCCTTTGGTTTATTATGTCGCAATCGTCATATTTAATTGCCGCGGCAGTACCTACTCCGCATTCAGTCATTATTTGAATTAGTTTTTCCATTTTAACCCTCAATTAGGTAATAAATATAGTATATCATATTTTTATTAATATTACAAGTAATTTTTATTATTTGAGACTCGCAATAATTGTGATTCAATCTTTCAACATATTTTTATTGCATCATCATAAAATCTTCACAATTCAGAGTTATAATTGAATTATATAATTGAGGAGGTGTGCAATGGAAAACTCTAATATGGAATTTGAAAGAATGGAAAATGCAGATAAAATAGAAAATAATAAACCCGAAAGTTCAGGGATTGAAAGTAACGGTTACGGTGCCGTATACACTCCCAATCCGGAAGGAAACGGATATACTTGCAAAATGTATAATGCCGATAGTGAAGAGATTAAGCGCAATGAGTTGCTGACGAAGAAAAAAAGAGAGAAAAAACACTCAGGAGTTTCTATAGGTCTTATTGCTGTTTCGGTAGCTATATGTATTATATTTTCCGGCGCTGCGGCATTCGGTGCCGCGTTCTTTGCGGGGAATTTTATAAACTATTCCGAGAATTCTGAGAATACTATAAGTCACCAAGAAAAGGAACCGCCTGAAAGACCCAATAACTTGTATATCGATAACAACCCCGGCTATACAGAAGAGACCGTAACAATGGGAGCTCAGTTAAGTATGGAGGATGCTATCAGAATGGTTAAGGATTCTGTGGTTGAGATTACAACCGAATCGCTGAAGAGCGGATTTGGAGGCTTCTCTCAATATGTTGTTGGCGGAGCGGGCAGCGGTGTTATAATATCTTCCGGTGGTTATATAATTACTAATAATCACGTTGTTGAGGGGGCAAGCAATATAGTTGTTAGGCTGACGGACGGTTCTCAACATAAAGCTACTCTTATCGGAACCGATAGTAAATCAGACATAGCTGTAATTTCTATAACACCGCCTGAGGGCGTGAATTTCACTCCTGCGGTTATCGGAAATAGTGATGTTCTGAATCTCGGTCAGACAGTCATTGCAATTGGTAACCCCCTTGGAGAACTCGGTGGCACTGTTACAGACGGAATTATCAGCTGTCTTGCAAGAGAAATTGCAATTGACGGAAGCGGAACAATGACTTTGCTTCAAACCAACGCTGCAGTAAGCCCCGGTAATTCCGGCGGAGGTCTTTTTGATCTTTATGGCAGGCTTATTGGTGTAGTTAATGCAAAATTCAGCGGTGAAGGAGTTGAAGGCATAAGTTTTGCTATTCCTATGAATACCGCTTACGATGTAGCCAAACAGCTTATAGATAAGGGTTACGTATCCGGAAGACCATCGCTCGGCGTTTCACTTTCTCAGGTTCAGTACGGATTGAGTATTATTGGTATGACCGGTTATCAGGTAGTGGTTGAAGATCCGCTAAACGTTAAGGAATTGAAGGTCAACGATGTAATAATTGGAATTAACAACCAACAGGTTTCAACTATTGGCGAGATTTCCGATATTGTATCATCGCATAAGATAGGCGATGTTTTGACACTTACTGTGGTGAGAGATAGGCGCTACGTTGAAGTTGACGTAACTCTTGTTGAGTACATTCCTTATGCTAATGAAAAGCAACATTCTCAGGGGTGATTCGGATGTATAAAATACTTGTTGTAGACGATGAAGTCGGCATAAGATCGATTATAAGAAAGTACGCCGAATTTGAAGGACATACAGTTTATGAAGCGGGAGATGGGATGGAGGCTGTATATCGTTATCGCGAAAGTGGTGCCGATATTATCATTATGGATATAATGATGCCCGAACTTGATGGATTTTCAGCTGTTAGAGAGATTCGCAAAAATAGCTCTGTGCCGATCATAATGCTTTCCGCACGCGGTGAAGAATATGATAAAATCAACGGTTTCAATCTTGGAATTGATGATTACGTAGTTAAACCGTTTTCTCCAAGAGAATTAATGCTCCGTATAGAGGCTGTTATGAAGCGTGCTTCGTTAGCTTCCGCAAATTTATGTGATCAGAAGCACGAGGTTATAGAGATGGACGGTGGAAATCTTACGGCAGATATATCGGCAAGGATCGTTTATATTGACGGTCAGCGCGTTGATATGTCTCCTAAAGAATATGAACTGTTTTTCTATATGCTTCTTAACAAAAATATAGCTCTTTCGCGTGAAAAGTTGATTTCCGAAGTGTGGGGATATGATTTTTATGGCGATGCAAGAACGCTTGATACACACATAAAGCTTCTTAGAAAATCCCTGGGGAGATATTCGGATTGTATAGTTACGCTTCGCGGCGTAGGATACAGATTCGAGCCCAAAGCTTGAGATTATTTGAGGTTGCCTGCGATGAAAATTTTGAAAAAATCGAAGAGCTTTCCAAATAAGGGCATTAAAGGTTGCGGAATCCGAGGGCAATTGGTTCTCGGATTCACCGCATTTTCTTTCATGATATTGATTATTGTTTGGATATTTCAAGTTCTGTTGCTGGATAAATTTTATGAATTTACAAAGTATTCCGAACTGAGATCGGTACTTGATACAATCGAATATTCAATCAATAATGAAGATATTGATGAAATTTGCTCCGATCTTGCTTCTCAATATGATGTGTGTCTGTCTTTGTATACTGTTATTAACGGTGAAATCGATGAATGTATTGTTGATAAAGAGGTGGCTCCAACTTGTATTATTCATTATGCCGATAAAGACCTTTTGAACAATTATTATATCAAAGCGGTTGAACTTGGAAAGGTATATACTCATAAATTTAATTTGAATTCTGAACAATACAAAGATGAGCCACAATATGGGGACCGCACGCAACCTCACGATAACGAGGATCGTAAATTTAGGGATGAACATTTTTCAGAAATTGCAGTTTCAGCCAAGGCTTTGCGTGACACTAATGGAAGAGAGTATGCCGCGTTCATAAACCTTCGTTTTACACCGGTTAATGCTATTCAACAAACAAGAAATATGCAATTCGGATACATTGCTGCAGGTGTAATTATTGTAGCGATCTTTTTCGCACTTCTGTTTTCTATAAGAATCGCCAAGCCTCTTGAAAGAATGACTTATGCTGCCGAACAGATGGCAAACGGTGATTATTCCATCGAATTCAAGGGTGAAGGCAATCGAGAAAGCAAACGTTTGGCAAAGACACTTAACTATGCGGTGGAGCAAATTTCAAAAACAGATAATCTTCAAAAAGAGCTTATAGCTAATATCTCTCATGATCTCAGAACCCCATTGACTCTGATTTCCGGCTATTCAGAAATGATGCGCGATATTCCGGGAGAAAACACTCCTGAAAACTCGCAGCTGATTATTGACGAAACTAAACGTCTGACAACTCTCGTCAATGATATGCTCGATTATTCAAAGTATTCTTCGGGAGCCAAAACACCAACTTTAACTGTCTTCAATCTTACAGATTCAGTCAAAACAACTATGGAACGCTATAACGAGTTCGTAAAAATGAAAGGCTATAGTGTTGATTTTGAATATGATAGAGAAGTAAATGTTTCTGCCGATGAGAGAATGATTCTACAAGTTCTTTATAATTTGCTTAATAACGCAATCAATTACACGGGCGAAGATAAAAAGGTATCTATTTCGCAGATCATAACTGCTTCGGGGAATGTCCGTATTTCGATTTATGACAGCGGTGACGGTATACCTTGCGATAAATTGACAGATATTTGGGACAGATATTATAAAGTCGATAAATCGCACAAAAGAGCTGTGACCGGCAGCGGTCTTGGCCTTTCAATCGTCAGCAAGCTGCTCCAGCTCCATTCTGCGTCATACGGCGTTGAATCAGCAGAAGGCAAGGGCTCTTGTTTCTGGTTTGAGCTGCCGATCCATAATTAAAACTTATATTTAATCTCCTGCCAAACCGCTTTTAACTCCTTGTTTGGCGGGAGATTTGTGTACTAAGTGTATAATTTTCTTAAAAAATGCGCATTTCCTATTGTAATTTGCGACATTATGTAATATAATGTTTGTAATTATTGTATAATTAAAGAAAGGAGGCACGCGAATGTCAAACAATTATGATTTCGTTTCCGCCGCACAAACCACCCCCAACAACGAATTTTTGAACTCCCTCGAAACACTCTCCGTCGACGATGTTGTACCTCCTCACAGGAAGAAGATGCAATCGGGAGGCGTATCTCTGTTTATGCTTTCCAGACTCGCTATTGTATTGATATGTGTTGCGATTTTTGTGTATTGTGTAACCGAACTTTCGGGGATTGTAACAGATTATCAGCGAGGCGATGATCTATACGGTGATATCAGCAAAGAATATAACTCTATTATTAATGGCAGTACTGATGGAAATGTTTCTCAAATAGTTTTGTCGGCGTCAGATTCGCCTATGGCAAGCTATTCACACATTCTCACCAACGGTGCCCCCATTTATAAGCCGACAGCTCCATCCTTTGATAAAGTTACCAGTGCAAAATTTCAGGCGCTCCTTGCTTTGATTCAGGATCTAAGTAGCAAGAACGGCGATACATTTGGCTATATTTATATTCCTAACTCACAGATTGATTATCCGATGGTACATTGTGCAAATAATGATTTCTATCTTAAGCACGCATTTGATGGCCATCCTTCTGCCGTCGGCGCGATTTTTGTTGATTTCAGAAATAACAAGAACATAGAAAATAACCAAAATGTTGTTATATACGGTCATAATATGTTTAACGGATCAATGTTTTGCGATGCAACAAAATTTCTTGAAAAAGATTACTTTATGAATCCGGAGAACAAGATCGAAATCACTACTTTTGACGGTCATTATACTTTCGAGGTCTTTTCTGCGTATGCAACCAGTCAATACGATAATTATTTTAGAACCGGTTTTAGCTCGGATGAAGAATTTGTACAATTCTGCTATGACAGAGAAGAGAAATCCTATTATCATAGGGAAAATATCAGCTTTAAGCCGGATGATTTGATTATCACTCTTTCCACTTGTATCCTTGGTAACGATGATGGTAGATACGCCATCCACGCAAAGCTGATCAAAGTGGAAAAATAATTTGCAATATGATTGAAACAGAATTTTTGATTTGCCCGATATGCGGATCACACTTGGTAAAAGAAGGCAAAAGTTTCCTTTGTACCTCGCAAGAAACAAAGAAACGTCATTGCTTTGATATTTCTTCGGCAAGATACGTTGATCTTTCTTATAGGAGCGGAGGTTCAGGCGATCCCAAAGATGCCGTAACTGACAGAACTGCTTTTCTTGACAAAGGCTACTATGAGCCACTTTCTAAAGAGATAAACGCTATATGCAAAAAGTATCTTGCAGATGAGTTCTTATTGGTTGATGCAGGTTGTGGGGAAGGGTATTACTCGGAGCGTGTTGCAACGGAATTCCCAGGTGCTTTTGTATTTGGTGCGGATCTTTCCAAACACGCCGTTCACAGAGCAAGTGTAAGAAGAAATCTCAGAGGTGGAGATAACAGTTTTTATGCCGTATCTTCTATTTTTTCATTGCCAGTTGCACACAACAAAGCAGATTGTTTTCTTTCGATGTTTGCACCTGTCGCAGAAGATGAGGTTTTGCGAGTTCTAAAGGATGGCGGATATCTTATCATTGGTGCTGCAGGAGAAAATCACCTTTATGATTTAAAGAAAGCTATTTACGACGAAGTTCATTTGAATGACGAAAGAGCTGATCTTCCGCAAAAATTGCATTTTGTCGACAAAATTAATGTGTCGTACAAAGCTGCGATCGATAATAATGAAGATCTTATGCGTTTGTTTGGTATGACACCGTATAGATTCCGTACTTCCGAGAAATCAATGAATATTTTAAAGAGCTTGACTTTTTTAGACGTCGAGGTTAATGTAGACTTTTATATTTATCGGAAAATGCTTTGAGAAAGGTTAAATATGAAAATTTCGGTTTGTATACCTATGTATAACGAAGCGGCTATTATTGCTGAAAACGCACAAAAGCTGTGGGCTTATATGGAGGAGAACTTTGTTACTCCCGAAGGTGAAAGAGATTATGAAATAATATATTCAAATGACGGAAGCAAGGACGGGTGCGATAAGATTGTCGAATCGCTTGGCTTACCCGGCATTAAAGTTGTTGGTTATGAAAATAACAAGGGAAAAGGCTATGCGGTTAAGACCGCAATGCTTGCGTCTGTTGGAGATATAGTAATGTTCACAGATGCCGATCTTGCTTATGGCACCGATGTCATCACGCAGATGGTTGATACATTTGACGCCAATCCTGATAGCCAACTGGTTATTGGTTCCAGAAATCTTTCTGAGGATGGGTATTCAAACTATACGTTGATTAGAAAAATCGCTTCAAAGGTATACATCAAAGTTCTGTGCATAGTTGGAGGTTTCAAACTCTCGGACTCTCAATGTGGATGTAAAGGCTTCAGACGCCAAGCGGTCGATCAGATATTTCCAAGACTTGAAGTGAATGGGTTTGCCTTTGACTTTGAAGCGCTCCTGTGGGCATCAAAATTCAAGTATAAGATCACTGAAATGCCGGTCAGCATTAAAGTTCACGGTGAATCAAAAGTTAGAATTGTTAGAGACACATTAAAAATGCTTCGAGATATTTTGAGAATGAAGAAGCGCATAAATAAAGTAAAAATTTGATTTTGGAGATCCTTTATGGGAAATATAAAAAAACAATTAAGAATTATATCATTTGCTTTCATATTGATCCTACTGATGCAATGCTTTGTGGGAATCAATGTGTTTGCTGAGGACGAGCAAGAAGAGGATCCGATTCAAGAAGTTGAGCTTCGAGAAATGGTTTGCCGCATCAAGAATGCGTCGACAGGTCTATACTTGGATTCCTATAAATATACTGCCAAGACCAAAGGAAAGTCTTATCTCGAAAATTACAGTAAAGACAGTTTAGGACAGGTATTTCATCTTTCTCCTTGTGAGGATGGTACATATATGATCATTCCGCAGAATGACAGCGGAAATTACGTCTATGCTTATGAAGCAGACGCAGCGAAAAGCATAAAGCTTAAGAAGGTTAAGCTTACGTCTGCGGGTGATATGTCCAAGTTTGATATAGTTAAGTTTGTTAACGGTACATTTATTATTGCTCCCGTTAATACAAAAAATGAAAAGGCTGTTCTTACTCAGTCTGAAACAAAAACCGAGTATAAGGATTATTACACTGAGCTTTCTGATTTGAGAGAGGATGCTTTGAATCAGACTTGGATCATTGAGCCAATCAAGACTGAAAAGCTTTCGGTCATTTATACCGCAACAAAGGTCAGACTTTACGGTACCGGTAAATTTTACGCAAGAAAACATCCGTATAATGTGTTTACTGATGACATCAAATGGTCCTCTAGCGACGAAAGCGTTATCATGATCGGTGCAGATGGAACTTGGTGTGCTCTTGGACTCGGTGAGGTGACGATTACTGCTTCGGCGGAAGGTGTCAGCAAAAGCTTTAAAGTCAAAGTGGTTGACAGAGATGCATTTACCTGGTATAGCCAGAACAATGTTTATACAAGCGACTGGGATGCTACACAGCTGCTGTCGTTAAAGTTCACTGCAGGTGGATACACAAAAAAGTTTGCTGTGGATTCCAAGGAACCCGGCGGTAATAATTGTTGGATGGATGAGGGCTGCGGTAACTCCGCGGTGGCTATGGTCCTCAATAATATGGGAGCTGTAAAGACTGAGGGATATGATTTAAGATCGGGTCAGGAAGGAAATTTGATTGCCGATCCGTATACAGTTGGTCTTGCTAACAGTGGTCAGCATGGTCCCGATACGGCAAGCATAACTCTTCGCGGAAACCCAATATATATGGCCTGGTCTTATGTTGCCGAACAGTTTAGTGTTGACGGAAAACCATTAAAGACTACAAAATTATATTATCCCACCAGAACCAAGATAAAAAATATTTTGGCTGAACATCCCGAAGGTGTTGTAGTTCAGGTAGAGAAGGGGAAAAAGAATCACTATCTTGTTTTTGCCGAATGCGTCAATCCGGAAGAAAAGGTGAATTCCAAACTTCAGTTTATAGTTTGTGATTCAGCGGCGTATTTGCCTGAAAACGGCGATTTTGTGCCTTTTGAAAAGTCTACTTCATATTTATCTGAAGGATACCGTTACGGTAATATAGTGTCCGTATTATATTTTACACTTGAAGAAAATGAGGAGAATTAAAAATGATCGCTACTCTTGTTTATGTTGATGTAAAGCCCGAATGTGTTGAGGCTTTTGAAAAAATTACTGTTTATAATCATAACAATACCAGAAAAGAGCCCGGCAACGTAAGATTTGACGTTTTGCGCGCTAATGCTGATGGAACTCAGTTTGTTCTTTATGAGGTCTTTGCTGATGAGGCAGCAGCTGCTGCTCACAAGGAAACCGAACATTATCTTCGTTGGAGAGCGGAGGTAGCTGACTATATGGCTACTCCCAGACACGCTACTGCAACAACTCCAATAGCCTTTGATTGATAAATTTTGATTTTTTCAAAAAAATATTGAAAAAATCAAAAAAACTTTCAAAAAACTATTGACAAATCGATTTTCTTGTGCTATAATATTAAACGTGCTGCGAGAGACGCTGCTATGGCTCAGTTGGTAGAGCACATGCTTGGTAAGCATGAGGTCATCAGTTCGACTCTGATTAGCAGCTCCAGAGCACAACCCTTGGGTTTCGACCCAAGGGTTTTTATTTTTTACTTGACAAGTATAGACAATTTATGATATACTATATTAACTGAAACTCGTTTGGAGGTAATTTATGAAAAAACTGTTCAAATACTGTGTTTTAACTTTATCGCTTGTATTGCTTCTGATGCAATTGGTTTCTTGCTCACCGACTGACGGTACAGTTGATAATACGGATAATCAAACTGAGGCTGTTTTAAATGTTCCGTATAACATCTCGGAATACGTTGTTATCAGACCTGAGCAAACTGTTGAAGAAGTGATCAATTCGGGTGTAACACTTCGAAAACATATTAATACGTTGCTCGGTGAAAATCTTGTAAAGATAACCGATGACTGGATCAAGGGCGGAGTAGTTACCGAGGAAATTTCTGCTGCTAAAGAAATTTTAGTTGGCAATACAACAAGACCTGAATCAGAACAGGCGTTGGAAGGCGTCGATCCCACTTCGTTTGTTATCAAGGTGATTGGCAATAAGATCGTAATCAATTCTACCAAGACCTCAATGGTTACTCAAGGCGTACAGTATTTTATCGAGAAGTACCTCGTTGAATTAACTAACAATCAATTGATGCTTCCGGAGAATTTTTGCTATATAAGTGAGCCGGTTCCACAAGTCGCGTTTATTGAGAACAACCAGCAGTCTTTGAAGGTTGTTTATCTTGATTCACTTGATAACTCAAAGAATGCCAAAGATGAAAATGACAGGCTTGACCTTGATGTAGAGTATGCAAAGAGGGTCAGGGAGGCTATTCAGAATTATTGTAACATCAAAGTTTCTCTCTCTACCGACTGGTATAAGCCCGGTTCTGACATTAAAGCAGATTTCGAGATTCTTGTTGGTAACACAGCACGAGAAGAAACCGCTGAATTCCTTTCAACGCTAAACTATAATCAATATGGATTTGGTGTAATAGGCAATAAGATCGTTGTCACGGGTTGGAATGAAACTACCACCACTCTTGCTGCAGATAATTTTATTAATTATTTTAAGGCTAATTCTATAAAAAACGACGATGGTACTTTCACCTTCAGAATGCTTGCTAACGAAAAATCGGTTTATGATTATGGAAACTGGTTTGTAGATTATCCGGTATTTGATGGCGGAAAAAACAATGGAACTCAAGATGCAGGTTACGGAAATCTGCAAGTTATGTTCAAGGAAACTACTTTAGAAGAATATAACGCATACTGTTCAAAGCTTGAGAACGCAGGGTATGTTCTCTATATGGAGAACACCATAAAAGACAACGTACACAAGGCATATACTTGTGACAAGGGAATGCTTTATGTGTATTATATTCCTACCGAAAAGGCAGTAAGAATAGTTAGCTGTCCCGATGGTAAGTATAATCTTCCCAAGAGCCCTACTCCCGAATCTGTTCCTGCATATGAAAAGATCACCACATCGTCGATTACTCAAATGGCACTCAATTATGCTGCAGGTAACTTTGGACTTTGTCACATAATTACTCTTGAAGACGGATCCTTTATTGTTTATGACGGAGGCGGTAACAATCCCCTTGACTGCACCAGACTTTACGATACTTTGAATTCCTTGAATAAAAGGAAGGATGGAAAGATCGTTATAGCAGGATGGTTCCTTACGCATGAGCACTGGGACCATTATACAAATTTTGCTAACTTCTGCAAGTCATATTCCAATAAGGTTGTTCTTGAAGGAATGTATTGCAACACACCTTCGGGTACCTATGCTTACAATGGATATAACCCGAATTACTATATGAATAATGATTTTGCGAACCTTTCAAGTACTCTTGGTGGTGTCCCGAAATATATTGTTCATACCGGAATGAAGTTTTATATTAGAAACGCATGTATCGAGATCATATACACGCAAGAAGATCTGTATCCAACCAAGCTCTATTTCTTCAATGATTGCACAATGGTCTCTCGTGTAACTATTGACAATCAAACCATAACCTATCTCGGCGACGTAAGATGGGAAGGATCCGATATTATGTCTGATAGATACGGTACATGGCTCGCTTGCGATATAGTTCAGGTTTCACACCATGGCTTTGATGGCGGCACCACAGAGCTTTACAAGTTCCTTTCCCCCAAGACGTGCTTGTGGCCGACATCAAAAGAAAATTATGTCAATATGTCAAGCGGATCTACCTCAAACAATTATTTGAAGGTAGATACCTACATATTGTATACTTTGAAAGTTCCCGTAAATATTTATGCTGAACCAACGTCAACTATTAACCTGCCGTTTAAGAACGGAGATAAGATAACGTATTGGGATTAATAAAATTACAGCCTCTCGGTGATTTACCGAGAGGCTGATCGTTTATCTCTGTGGCTTATAGAATTGATAAAGGAAGGAGGGAATAGTTCCGTTATAAAGTTTGCGGACTCTGTCTGCGCGTCTTCCGTACAATCTTTCAAAGTATTCGCAAGAAGTGAGAACATAGATCTGCCAAGGAGATAACTTCTCGAAGCATTTTCCGATGTTTCGGTAAAGCTCCTCTGCATCCCGCATGCTCATCATACGCTCACCGTAGGGCGGATTACAGATTAAAGTACCTCTGCAGTCAAATTCGGGCTTACTGATTTTCTGAGCATCTGCAACAAAGAATTTTATATGCTTTCCAACGCCTGCACGGTCTGCATTGGAAATAGCGGTATCTATGCACTCGGGATTGATATCGGAGCCGAATCCTCTATACTCAGAATCCAATATAATGTTGGCAAGAGCTTCTTCTTTTGCGTCTTTCCAAGAATCTTCAGGTAGAAAAGACAACCTTTCACCCGTAAAGCTTCTGTGAAGCCCGGGAGCACGTTTGGTGGCTATCATTGCACCTTCTATGGCAATTGTTCCGGAACCGCAAAAAGGGTCCCAGAGGAAGATCTCGGGCTTTATGCGAGCTGTTAATGCCATTGCCGCTGCAAGCGTTTCTCTGAGTGGAGCTGCATTGGCTACGGGACGGTATCCTCTTTTGTGAAGTGCAATACCGGATGTATCTATCATAAGATAAGCTACGTCTTTGAAAATAAAAAATTCTATCTTACAGATTTCTCCGTCTTCGGGCATTTTGCTGTATCCGTACTTCTCACCAAGTCTTACTGCAATGGATTTTTTCAAAATTTTCTGGCAGTTTGGTATAGATGTGAGCGCGCTTTTGATCGAATGTCCTGAAACGGGGAACGCGTTTTGAACGGTAAGGTAATTTTCCCATTCAAGCGCTTTGCAACCCTCGAACAGTTCATCAAAAGTTTTGGCTATAAAAGGTTCGCCAACCTGAACATAGACTCTTTCCGCAACGCGCAAGTTGATATTTGCACGAGCGCAGTCGTTTTCGGTTCCTTGGAAGAATACTCTTCCATCCATTGTTAATGTACGCTTCAGTCCCAGGGCATCTATCTCTTCGCCCAAAAGTTTTTCAAGTCCGAACATACATGTTGCTACATAGTTAATTATCATGATTCTTTATAGTGCTTCAATAGCTTTGAGTGTTTCGAGTGCATACTTTGCACCCGCATCTTTGAGTTTATCGGTTGCATTATTATTTAGTCCAATCTCAAGGTTTAGTACGCCGGGATAGTTGATTTCTCTCAATCCTTTGATGACGCTTTCCCACTTTACTGTGCCTGAGAAAGGCGCAAGATGGAGATCATCTTTTCCGAGATTGTCGTTAATGTGTGTGCAGTGGAGTCTGTGTCCAAGCTTCAGTATAGGTTCATACTGGTCTTCGTATACCATATTTGCGTGACCGGTATCAAGGCAAGCGCCAATTCTCGGGTCAGAATAGGAGTCAATCAGATGTACCAGCTGATCTATATAAGTACAATATCCTGCTTTTGCGCCTAACGTCATATTTTCATAAGCAATGTTGAGGCCCTTGTTAAGCGCATATTCGATGTACTTGTCATTCTTCTCATGATTGATCCTGCAGCACTCGTCGTCAGAAAGATTCATCTCTCGGAGTGTTTCGGGATGAATAACTCCCCACGGGATGCCCAAGAATGCAGCAACGTCGATTGCTCGGTAAAACATCTCATAATAGTATTCAAGATCCTCCGGTGTGTGGCACTTAACTTTTTTGCCTCGGAAGGGAAGATGGCACTGAGCCAATTCTATTCCTGTTTCTTGTACAGCAATCGCAATTTGCTCTGCTTCGTATTTCCAATCGTCTGTATGTAGACGAAGGGTTTGGTTACATATCATAACCAAGTTTGCGTCAACGGCATCAAAGCCGGCGGATGCAATGCGTCTTACAGCTTCGCTTATCGGTATCTTATCTTTGGAACCGCGAATATCACGGTAAAGCAGGGTCATACCGCAAAGTTTCATTATATATTCCTCCTTACTTTTTCTTTATTATACAATATTTTTCTTAATTATTCAAGTAATAAATAATATTTACCCTTAAAAATTATTTAACATATTGAATTTTTATATCTTTTGTGCTATAATTGAATCCATCAAAAAAATATTATGAGGTAAAATATGAAAAAGACAATTATCAGACAATATGCAAAACTGATTGCTGTTAAAGGCGTAAATATTCAGAAGGGACAGGAAGTAATGATCCACGCTTCTGTTGAAAACCCCGAATTTGTAAAAATGCTCGTTGAAGAATGCTATCGCGCGGGAGCGGGCAAGGTTATCGTAGAATGGTCTTTCCAGCCTCTTGCAAAGTTGCATTACAGATATCGTTCGCTCAAGACACTTTCCAAGCTTGAGGATTGGGAGGTATCTCGTCTTGAGCACAGAGCAACCACTCTTCCCGCAATGATTTATATCGAGTCCGACGATCCCGATGGACTTGCTGGAATCAACCAGGTAAAGATGGCCAAGGCGCAGCAGGCAACATACCCCATCATCAAGCCTTTCAGAGACAGGATGGAAAACCGTTATCAATGGTGTATTGCCGCAATTCCCGGAGAAAAGTGGGCCAAGAAGATGTTCCCCGGTGAAAAGAAAAACAGAGCTATTGAAAAGCTTTGGGAGGCTATTCTGTATACATCAAGAGCTGATGGCGCAGATCCCATCCTCGAATGGGTTAAGCACAATGCAAATCTTAAGAGCAAGTGTAATTATCTCAATTCTCTCGGAATTAAAGAACTCCATCTTACGTCTGCAAACGGCACAGATTTTACCGTAGGTATGATGCCTAACGCGAATTTTCTCGGCGGCAGTGAGGATGCGCTTGGTTCGGGGATCGAGTTTAACCCCAACATTCCCTCCGAGGAGTGCTTTACAACTCCTATGAGAGGTCTTGCTGAGGGTACGGTTGTTGCTACACGCCCTCTTTCTTACCGCGGTGAGCTCATTGAAAACTTTAGCATTAGATTCCACGAAGGAAAGGCTGTTGAAGTGCACGCTGAAAAGAATGAAGATCTCCTCAAGCAGATGATCTCTATGGATGAAGGCGCGGCGTATCTTGGCGAGGTTGCGCTCGTTCCGTATGATTCCCCCATCAGAAATTCGGAGCTGACTTTCTACAACACTCTGTTCGACGAAAATGCTTGCTGTCATCTTGCACTTGGAATGGGATTTGCAAACTGCATAAAAGATTACGGCAATTATACCCTTGACGAATGCAGAGAAATGGGCGTTAACGATTCTATGATTCACGTTGACTTTATGATAGGCTCCGAAGATCTTTCGATTGATGCTATTTGCGAAAACGGAAATACCGTACCCGTATTCAGAAACGGAAACTGGGCATTTTAAAGTTAAAACAGCGGACCGACAGGTCCGCTGTTTGTTTATGAAAAATAGTTTTCGAAAATGCACTCTAAAGCCTGTGCAACTTTTTGGGTATCCTTGATGTATGACACGCCGTGTTCGGCATCGGGAACTAAAATTAATTCTTTTTTGCTCACACAAGCTTGATAATTATCAATAGAGTTTTGCGGCAAAACGAAATCATCTGCTACACCATGGATAAAAGTGACGGGAATAGTTAGTATTTTTACAGCTTCGATCGTTGAAAACTGGTTGATCGTGAACCCGGCTTTATGCTTGCAAATCATATTTGCAATATTTAAAATAGGGAATGGTTGCAAGTGATACCACTTTTTCATAACGTCAGTAAAGATTCGCTTAGGATCAGTAAATCCGCAATCTGCAGTGATATAATTCAATTTGATCATATCCGGCTCTATTGCGGCAAGTAAAACCGTTGTTGCGCCCATAGAAACTCCGCTGAGGATAAATTCGCATTTATTCCCGGTATAGTTATCAATATATTTGCACCAATCAACGATGTCATAACGTTCATATGAACCAAAGGTTATGTATTTACCTTCGCTTTCGCCGTGAGTTCTCTGATCGGGGAGAAAGAGAGAGAACCCATTGTTGTAATACAGCTTGGCAGCGGCAGAAAAGTCAAACGAGGGAGCTCCGCGATATCCGTGAACTAAAACAGCCACTCGATCTTTTTTTGATTCATCATTTTTAATAAAAATGCCGTGCAGGCGCAGTCCGTCGCGCGAAGTGATATAATGATGGCTTACGTTTTGTGCGAGCATCCAATCTCTTCCTTGACGAATCAACATGCCATTGCCACCGTTTTTTTCTATGGTTTGTATACCTAATTCAACGGTTTTTTCCGGATCTTTATCCCTCGTAAAACATATGTTGAATAGAATTTGGGCGACTATTGTGCATATCACGAAAAGGATCAGAACAAGGGCTATAAGTGCTAAAATGACGTATGGTAACAAAGATTCATCCCCCCTTGAGAGAAACTGCATTAATTTTATCACGAAAGTGGAATCTTGTCAATAGAAATGCTATTGACTTTTTGAAAAATGAGTGATATACTATTGATATATTAAAATTCATAGGAGGCAATCATGAATAACATCCCGGAAATATTTAAGACATACCCCGCTGTATATGCAGTAGGAGACAGATACATTATTACGGTTGCTGTCAACGAACCTTGCACAATGTGGGCGAAAATCGGAGATAACGAATACTTTGATGATTCAAACGGCATTCTGCGTACTGCGTCACTAACACATAAAGTTGAGTTCCCTGCAAAGGTTTTGGATGAAGCAAGAGAATATACTCTGTACTTTAGAAAGGTAATCGAAAGAAAACCTTACTTCTCACAGATGGATGAAGTTGGACAATTCAGCGCAAAATTCAGACCCCTTGAAGGCGATAATATAAGAATTTTCCACATAGCTGATGCACATAACAGAATTACGGGTCCCGTTAACGCCGCAAAAGCTGATGGAGAACACGATCTGCTTGTACTTAACGGAGATATTCCGAACCACTCGGGTGATATTGCATACTTTGCCGCAATTCATTGTATAGCAGGCGAGATCACGAAGGGCGAATACCCGGTTATCTTCTCGCGCGGTAATCACGATATGAGAGGAATTTACGCGGAGAATATTCAGGATCATACACCTACTGATAACGGTAGATCATATTTTTCTGTAAGAGTTGGTTCGCTTTGGGCGCTTGTTCTTGATTGCGGCGAGGACAAACCCGACGGCAACGATGAATATGGACACACGATTTGTTGCGCTGATTTCCGCAGAAGACAGACCGAATATATTGAAAAGATTATTTCGAATGCGAAAAATGAGTATCTTGCTGAAGGAGTTAAGCATAGAGTAATTATTTCTCATATACCATTTAATTCTCATTACAATCCTCCCTTCAATATTGAAGAAGAAAGATATGCATATTGGTGCAAACTCATTAAAGAAAACATTAAGCCTGACTTTATGCTTTGCGGTCATATCCACACTTGTAAGGTAATGAAAGTCGAGGATGAGAACAATGATACTTGCAGACCTTGCACCGTTATCGCTGCTTCTAAACCTTTCAAGGGATCGGAAAACATCGTGTGCGGTTCTATTGTAGTTTCGGACAAATCCGCATCGATCAAGTTTGTGGATTCCGAGGGAGAAGTTCACGGAGAGGATTCTATTTCCTTCTGATTTTACATATAATTTACCATCAATATATTTGAGGTAAAATGTGGACTTTATTTCAGAGTCATATTCATTTGCATCCGGTGACGGCAGAATAGTGTTGCGCGCTTGTATCGACAGGCCTTTAAATTCCGCTCATAGTGCGTTTGAATATTTGAACCAATATTCGAGCTCTATACATGAATTTGTCAGCGACAGGCTCGTTTTAAAGGCCAGAGAGGAGTATGATTCATCCATTCGTGTGGGCACACGATTTCTGCCGTATTTGTATAGCTTTAAATACTATGTTACATATTCCGATGATACATACTTGTCGTGTGTTATCGTTGCAAAGCTTATGCAAGCGACTAATATTTTAACGCAGTCCGTTGATTCAATAGTATTTATTGGCAATCAAATTCTCTCGCCGCGATTAATTTATCGCCGACATTTACGCAAACAACTTGCGTTTGATGCAGAGGGATTTCCCTGTGTTGTTGAATCGGCAGACGGATGCTTTTCTTTCAGGCGAGTAGGGAAGAAGAGTGTTGCAAAATAATAACTCCGCACCAAACGGTGCGGAGTTATTATTTTATTCATCGGACTCTTCGTCTTCGTCAGTCGGTCTTTCACCAACTGTGACCTTGAGTTTTGTTACAAGAATGTCGTCTTCCATTTCTGTAACTTCTATTTCAAGAAATTCATAAGCGAACTTATCACCGACGTGAGGCTCGGCTTCAAGGCTTTGAATTGCCCAACCGCCGACGGTTGAATATTCACACTCAAAATCCTTGGGGTGGAAATCAAGCTCGTAGAAGAGGTCTCCTATGCTCATTTCGCCAAGGATCTCATATACGTTGGGCTCCTTTTCAACCATTTCGGAAACGATAACATCCGATTCATCCCAAATGTCGCCAACTATTTCTTCAAGAATGTCTTCGATAGTTACAACGCCAAGGGTTCCGCCGAATTCGTCGATTACAATCGCCATATGTACCTGCTTTTCGCGAAGCATCTTGAGCGCTGCCGGGAGCTTGAGGGTTTTGTGCATATAGCAAGTATCGAGAAGCATAGACTCAATGTCAACTTTTTGATTATCGACTGCTTCCTTATAGTAAAGGTTTAGGTGTAAAATACCTATTATATCGTCAATGCTATCTCGGTATACGGGAAGTCTTGAGTATGTTGATTCCGTGATTACTTTGTAAATTTCATCATCGTCGTCATCGAGATCGAGTGATACAAGATCTGTTCGGGGGGTCATAATCTCTTCAACCGTTGTGTCAGAGAATTCAAGAGAGGATTGCAGCAGATCGCTCTGATCTTCGTCTATGACTCCCTCTTTTTCAACGGTGTCAATAATTGAGGAAAGTTCGTCTTCGGTTATTTCGGGCTCGTCTTCTGCTTCCTTACCCCACGCTCTACGAAACAGATTCATCAAGAGCATAACGATAAATACTATCGGGAAAAGAATATAAGTTAGGATTTGAAGAGGCCACGCTGTTATCTTGCATAGACGTGTTGCGTGTTGTTTTGCGAGTATTTTAGGTACGATCTCACCAAAAATCAAGACGATGATTGTCAGTACCGCAGTAGAAACTACTGATGCCAAAGCTTCGCCAGACGATTTATCCATGTTCAAAACATTGATAAAAAGATCAATGAAAATTACTGTTGCACATGCCGATGCTGCGATATTTACAAGGTTGTTACCGATAAGGATAGTACACAGTGCATCGGCAAAATTCTGGCTGATCTTATATGCTAGCTTAGCAGAGGACGATCGGCCTTCTTCGGCTTCTCTGCGAAGGTGCATATTGTTAACCGAGTTATATGCTGCTTCAGTACCTGAAAAGCATGCGGATAAAACGATCATTATGAAAATAATAACTATATATAACGCGATCATTTTGTCACCTCCGAATATTCTTCTTTGGCTTGAGTGTCGCCCTCATCCCAAATCTCACCAACAAGCTCTTCAAGGAAGTCTTCTATGGTTACAAGTCCCTGGACTATATTAGAGGAATCGCGAACGATCGCTATGTATTTTTTGTGATTACGCATATTGTCGAGAAGATCGTGGATCTCATCGCTGGTTCTTACGTAATGAGGTTTGCTCAAGGTTGAGCGAATATCAAAATTCTTATTCGCCATATATTCCTTGAGGAAAGTGCGGGTTGACATTATACCGATTATGTGGTCAATGCTACCGTTGGTTACGGGCATACGTGAAAAAGAAGTGTTCTTGAGAATATGGATGATCTCTTTTGCTGACATATTGATGTCGACAGAATCGATCTTATCTCTGGGGGTCATAACGTCCGCTGCTGTCTTATCCTGAAAATCAAGAACAGAGAGGAGAAGGTCTGATTGTTCTTCGTCAACGACACCTTGTTCTTCTGCTTTTTCAATGATCTCAATGAGGTCTTCTTCAGAAATTGAGGGAACATCCTCACCCTTAAAGAGCTTTGATGCAGCAGTAGAGATAAGGTTGAAAAGCAATACGAATGGCTTTAAAATTGTCATAATCGCACGGAGTATAGATCCGCTGAAAAGAGCCATCGTATCGGGCTTATCGTTTGCGAAAGTTTTAGGAATCATCTCACCGAAAATGAATACTATTATGGTTGTGACTGCGGTTGTGAGAACGGTAATGGTGTCTGGGTCAATGTCGGTCAGCCATTTTGTCATAAGCAAAGTGCCGATAGAAGCCGCACCGATATTTACGATATTGTTACCGATCAAAATTGCGGTGAGTGCTTTATCGTGATTGTTTGAGATGTACATTGCGTTCTTGGCTTTCTTATCGCCGTCGTCTGCGCGGTTCTTTATACGAATCTTGTTCATTCGCGCAAAGCCGCTCTCCGAAGCAGAAAAGTAAGCACTGAAGATAATGCAAAGTACAAATAAGCCGATCAACAATAAACTGTCGCCTTCCATAGAAATAAAATGTTTCTCCTTTTCTTTTTTATTTATATTTGAATATTATACAACATTTGTTGCTGTTTGTCAAGTCAATTTCATCAATATCTATAAAATATCGCCCGAATTTGACTTTTTAGCAAGAAAATGAATCGTTTTTCTTTTTTATGACAAAAATGCCGTTGTGATTCAAAAAATTGTCTTGACAATTTTATGTTTTTGTAGTATTATATTATGTTGTATTATAATATTTAGGCAGGATTTAATTTTGAAAAAAATAAGATTTCTAATTGCTATGCTTGCGGCAAAATGCGCACTTCTTTTGCTAAAGCTTTTAAAGCGTACAGCGTCGTATACACCCGGCTATGTGGCTTTGAAAATATTTCCCGATTTTCTCGGCTCGTTAAAAATGCCCAAGACGGTTATTTGCGTTACGGGAACCAACGGAAAAACTACTACAAGTAACCTTCTTGCCGACGTTTTGCGTGACTGCGGATACAAGGTTACAAATAATAGTGCGGGATCGAATGTACAAGCCGGCATTGCAACGGCTCTTCTCGCTGATTCGGACTTGTTTGGAAATCCTAAGAATGAAATCGCAGTTCTTGAAGTTGATGAAAGAAGCTCGATTAAGGTATATTCATATATATCTCCCGATTATTTGGTATGCAACAATATAATGCGCGATTCTCTAAAAAGAAATGCTCACACAGATTTTATTGTTTATATTATCAACAAAGCGCTCTCGCCCAATACCAAAGTAATTTTGAACGCTGATGATTTGATTTGCTGTTCGGTTGCTGAGGGTAACGAAAACAGAATTTACTTCGGATTGGAAGCGAACAAGCCCGGCACTTGGAATGAGAATGCTCCGCGTGACATTTACTATTGTCCTATCTGCGGCAACAAGCTCGAACAGGAATATATCAGATTTAATCATATTGGTCGCTTCAAGTGCACGGGATGCGATTATGCTTCACCCGAGAGCGATTACACGGTAACCGATATTGATTACGAAAATAACAGATTCATAGTACGCCATAAAGGTGAGAATTATGAATTCAATCTTGTAAACGACAACATCGTAAACGTATACAACTGTTGTGGCGCCATAGCTCTTCTTCACGAATTCGGTTTGCCTTTTGATAAGATTGCCGATGCTTTTATGAAGCAGAAGATCGTCAAGTCAAGATACGATTCGCTTGTTGCCGGCAAGCTCAATATAACAATGCAGCTTGCAAAAGGACAGAACCCAATCGCCTGTGCAAGAGCGTACAGTTACATTGCGAAATGTCCCGCAAAGCAGAAATCATTGCTGATTATGGTAGATGATAAGTCGGATAACAACGGCAATTCGGAAAGTGTTTGTTGGATATATGACTGCGATTACAGTGCTCTTACCGATCCAAGCATCGGAGAGATAATTTTCTCCGGACCGCGCTGCAAGGATCAGAAGCTTCGTGCAATGATCGCCGGAGTTGATCCCGCAAAGATTAAGACGGATAATGCATTCTGCGGCGGTGTTCATCTGGTCGATACTGATAAGTACAATGATGTATTCGTTCTGTATGATCCTTACCTGCTTTCAGAAGCTAATTACGCAAAGAATGAACTTATCCGTAAAGGAGGCGCGAGTAAATGATTATTGAAGTCCTTTTTGATGAAATATGCAATCTTTACGGAGATCCTCAAAACGCGGTTTATCTTTCTCAAACGATGCCCGGGGCGGAACTCATTCATACATCTCTTGACTCCGTTCCGTTCTTTGCAAGCAACCGACCCGATATTATTCTTATCGGCTCTATGAGTGACAATATGCATGCATCGGTCGTTGAAAAGCTGAAGCCTTATAAGGAAAGACTTGTCGAACTTATAAATGATGACGTGGTCTTTCTCGTAACAGGCAGTGCTTGTGAGGTGTTTTGCAACACTATTGAAAACGTAACGCTTGAAACAAAGATCTCTGGTCTCGGTATTGTTCCCTTTGATGCGAAGATCAACTGGTTTGACAGATATAACGGAAAAGTTCTAGGTAACTTCAACGGTATGACTCTGACAGGCTTTAAGTCACAATTTTCTATGCTTTACGGACAGAATAGCGATAATCATTTTGTAAATGTTGACAGAGGTATCGGAATCAATAGAGATTCTAAATTTGAAGGATACAAAGAACACAATTTCTTTGCTACTCAAATCCTTGGCCCAATTCTTCCGCTAAATCCCGAGTTTTGCGAGTATTTGATCTCACTTACCGGAGAAAAAGCAACCGCTGCTTTTAAAGCGGAAGCGATGGATGCGTATAATCAACGCATAAAAGAATTCTCCGACCCTAAAATTAAATTCGAATAAAAGAGGTAATATATTATGAAATTGATTAAAACACCCACCAAGGGAATGAACGATTATCTTCCCGCTGAAGTCGCTCTGCGTGAATACGTTAAGAGTGTCATTGTAAGCTCGTATACCGCAGACGGCTTTTGTATGATAGAAACGCCCGCTGTTGAGCATATTGAAAACCTCACCGGTAAAAACGGTGGAGAAAATGAGAAGCTAATCTTTAAGATTATGAAGAGAGGAGAGAAGCTTGCAAACGCTTCCTCCGAAGATGAGCTCTGCGACAGCGGTCTTCGCTATGATCTTACCGTTCCGCTTTCCCGCTACTATGCAAATAATTCCGCAAAGCTTCCTTCTCCATTCCTTGCTATGCAGATAGGCAACGTATGGCGTGCTGACCGTCCCCAAAAGGGAAGATACCGTCAGTTCACACAGTGTGATATTGATATTCTCGGTGACGCAACTCAGACAGCCGAGATTACTCTGATTTCTTCTACAGCAGGCGTTCTCCGTAAACTTGGATTTGATAATTTTACTATTAGAATCAACGACAGACGTATGCTCAAGCTTTGCGCAGAGGCATGCGGATTTGCTCCCGAAGAGCACGATAAGGTGTTTATTATCCTTGATAAGATGGATAAGATCGGACTTGAAGGTGTCAAGAACGAGCTTCTTGCCGAGGGATATGATGAAGCTTGCGTTTCCAAGTATATTGCTCTTTATGACGGATGTGATACTGTCACTGTTGAGGATTTTGCTTCAAGCCTTGGGGATGCAGGCGCAAAGATCGCAAATGATCTTTCTACGATTATGAGATGTGCTTCTGCCGCAACCGTTGGCGGTTGCAAGCTTGCTTTTGACCCCACTCTCGTCCGCGGTATGTCATATTATACCGGTACAATTTTTGAGATTCGCATGGACGGTTACGGATATTCCGTTGGCGGTGGCGGAAGATACGACGAAATGCTCGGTAAGTTTATGGGACAGAAAGTACCTGCTTGCGGATTCTCGCTTGGTTTTGAGAGAATAGTTTCCGCACTTTCCGATTCCGGATTTGTTCCTCCTTCTGCAAGCCGCTCCGTTGCTTTCCTGGCTTCAAAGAATATGAGCGAGGAAGATATGCTCAAGATGTATTCCGATGCTGCTGCACTTCGTTCTGAGGGCGCAAGAGTATTGGTAACTGCTAAGATGAAAAACGTATATTTCCAGAAGACAAAGCTTGCCGAGGAAGGCTATACCGAATTCGTCGAGTATTGATTTAGATATGTATATTGTAGATTCTCATTGCGACAGCATTCAGCTCGTCGATAGGGGGAAGTTCCCTCTTGTAAATCCGCATAATTTCAGTAGTATGTATAATCAATTGCAATTTGTTGCTATGTTTTGTATGGCTCGCGACGGCGATCTCGAGGAAGCCTATAAGAGGGCGGTAAGATACATAGGACATTTTGCAATTTCAATGCAGAAAGAAGCTGACAAAGTTGTTCAAGTTCGTACTTATAAGGACATTGAGCGTGCGTTTTCTGAAAAGAAACACGCTGCACTATTGGCTGTAGAAGGTGGCTCTGCTATAAAGGGTTCAAAGGAAGTGTTGCGTGATTTTTATCACGCGGGAGTTCGAGTTTTCGGTCTTGCCTGGCTTTCCAATGAACTTGCAAAAAGCAACAGAATAAGTGCCGATGAAGAAGACACAGGACTTACAGATCTCGGCAGAGAGATTGTTGCCGAAGGTAATGAGCTCGGTATAATCTTTGATGCTTCTCATCTTTCCGATAAGAGCTTCTGGGATCTTGCGGAGCTTTCTAAAAAGCCTCTTATAGCATCACATTCTAATTTCAGAACCTTGTGCCCGCACAGCAGAAATCTTACCGACAGTATGGCGCGTTTTATTGTCGAGCACGACGGTATGATCGGTTTGAATATGTATCCGGAGTTTATCGGTGTTGAGAAAGATCAGCAGACAGTAGACGGATTTTTCGATCACTTGGATTATTGTATCGATAAATTTGGTTCGGATAATATTGGTTTCGGCGGTGACGTGGATGGCACCAGCGGAATGTATCCCTCTCCTATTACGGAGGATCGCTCTATTCACGATCAGTTTGTTGATGCTATGATCATTCGAGGTTATTCCGATGATATTATTGAAAAGTTTACATCTCAAAACTATTTGAATTTCTTGAAGAAATATCTATAAATAAAAGCTGCCGAATGGCAGCTTTTATTACTTTATAGGGACAATCTTATCAGAAGATTTTGCTATGCGATTTGCATTAATAACGCCTCTGACAGAGGTGAGAGGATATACTCTTGATGAATTACAAATAATACTTCCCGGATTAATTACCGCCCCGCACCCAATTTCAACATCATCGCATATTATTGCACCAAGTTTGCGTCTGTTAGTTGTAATAGGCGGTTCTGTTTTGATTGTAATATTGCTCTTATCTTGTCTTACATTCGAACAGACCGCTCCTGCGCCCAAATGTGATCTGTTGCCGAGAATTGAGTCTCCAACGTAATTGAAGTGTGGAACTTGCACGTTATTAAACAGAATAGAATTCTTTACTTCGGTTGAATTACCTATAACACAGCCCTCTCCTGTTATCACGTTTCCTCTTATGAACGCGCAATGGCGTATCTCACAATTAGGACCGATTATTGCGGGAGCTTCTATATATGCAGATTCTGCAATAACAGTTCCTTTTCCAACAAGCACACCGGGTTTGATTTCTCTATATCCGCGAGTAATCATATCATCATATATTGAAGCAATATATTCGCCGATGCGATCTAATGCTTCCCATGGATACTCTGTGTCAGAGAATAGGGTTTGCATGTAATCAGGAATATTGCAAAATAGTTTACTTGTGGTTAGTTCTGTCGATTTCATAATAAATAATCCCTTTCCTTCATCTTGTTCTCGATTTCATTAATTAATGAATTGCAGTCTTCTTCGGTTGCTGATTCCGCCATTACCCTGATAAGGTTCTCTGTTCCGCTCGCGCGCAGAATTACTCTACCGTTGCCGCTTAATCTTTCATTAATTTCATTAACAAGATTTATCAGTTCCTGGTCATTGGTTACGGCAGATTTATCGGTAACTTTATAGTTTTTTGTAATTTGAGGATATAAGCTAACTGCGGCACAAAGTTTGGAGATTGAACTTTTTCTGTCTTTTATTTCCTCGGTAAGCATAATTGCTGTCAGCAACGCATCTCCCGTAGTTGCGTATTTTCTCAATATAATGTGTCCCGACTGTTCACCGCCGAGCTGATAATCGTGTTCTTGCATTGCAGAATAAACATATTTATCGCCAACTGCAGTGAACTTACAATCGATTGATTCGTCTTTCAACGAATTGACCAAGGCAAGGTTAGACATAATTGTTGCAACAACAGTATTGCCTTTAAGCATGTCTTTCCGCTTTAGCCGTTTAGCAAGGATATATAGAATCTTGTCACCGTCAATGATGTTGCCGCATTCATCAACTGCTATGCATCGGTCTGCGTCTCCGTCAAACGTAAATCCAACGTCAAGCTTATTGTCTGTTACAAGTCTACTTAACGCTTCCGGGTGCGTCGATCCGCAGTTGCTATTTATATTAATTCCGTTGGGACTAAAGCCTATCATATAAGTTTGAGCACCAAGTGCATCAAACACAGACTTGGCAATCATCCAAGCTGCACCGTTTGCGCAGTCAATCCCAATTTTCAAATCTCTGTAAGAATGTGAGGCGAGAGAAATAAGGTATCCCATGTATCGGTTCCTGCCTGCAACATAGTCAACTATCTTGCCAATCCGTTCATCAGTCGCAAGAGGTAGATCTGATCCTTTTTCGCTCAATTTGTTTAAGTCGCTATCAAGATATGCTTCAATTAGAAGAATCACTTCATCTTCCATCTTTTCGCCCAAATGATTTAGCACTTTTATACCATTGTCAGCGAAATGATTATGCGATGCGGTTATCATTATTCCGCAATCAAAATTATCTTGTCTGACAACATAAGACACACTCGGAGTTGTCGTTACGTGTAGCATATATGCGTCTGCTCCCGAAGATGTTATGCCTGAAGCGACTGCATATTCAAGCATATAGCTTGATATTCTTGTATCTTTACCAATTACGATACGTGGTCTGTATTCGGGGTTTTCTTTTTTATAGTACCACCCAAGAAACCTACCGATCTTGAATGCGTGAATAGCTGTTAGCTCGACGTTTGCTTTGCCCCTGAAGCCGTCTGTTCCAAAGTATTTCGTATTTATACTCATATATTCCTCCGCGATTTGCATTTTTCAATAGTATATGCCGATCGGGAGAAAAATACACCGTCTAATCGGTATTGACCGCAGACGGTGTATTAATTATTTGTAGTCGTCCTCGCAAGCTTCTTCGTCAAGAGGTATATGATTGCAGTTGAGTTTTTCGTGTTCTTCCGATTCTTCGCTGTAGTAAAGCTCTGATTTTATGAACGATTCTGCGGGATTTTCTTCATCGGGTTCAATGACGTCATAGTCCTCTGTATTAAACAGATCGAGAAGATATCCCTTCTTGAGATGCTTAATATATCTCATTGTAGCTGCAAGCACTGCAAGTATTCCAATGATCCACGAAATAGTAGAGAAGACTGCGATCAAAGTTCGCTTATTCTTTTCCTTCTTTATACGCTCTGCGCGAAGCTCAAATAGGTGAGTGGTAATGTTATAGCAAGATATAACTGTAATAACAAACATAAAATATTTGCCAAGTTTGTATAGAATCCTGCGAAACTTCATTCCGGCTTTGGAAAAGTTCTTTGACATACCGTTGTCTCCTTGCGATTATTTATCGTTTTGCTTTGAGATGTGCTTAAGATATGCGTTGATAAAACCGTCTATTTCTCCGTTCATTACTGCGGCAATGTTACCGGTTTCGAATCCGGTTCTTGTATCTTTTGCAAGCGTATAGGGCATAAATACATAAGATCTGATCTGAGATCCCCACTCTATGTTGGTCTTGTTACCCTGAATTTCTTCGATGGTGTCAAGTCTCTCGCGAATCTTGATCTCCATAAGTTTCGACTTGAGCATCTTCATAGCAGTTTCCTTGTTCTGCAGCTGAGAACGCTCTGTCTGACACGTTACAACGATACCGGTAGCCTTGTGGATAAGTCGTACAGCGGAGGAAACTTTGTTAACGTTCTGTCCGCCGGCGCCGCTCGAATGGAAAGCGATAAAGTCATAATCTTCGTCACGGATAACAATCTCGTCGAGCTTATCGAATTCGGGCATAACCTCAATGGAAGCAAAAGATGTATGGCGGCGTCCCTGAGAATCATAAGGAGAAACTCTGACAAGTCTGTGAACTCCGTTTTCACTCTTGAGGTAACCGTAAGCATTGACACCTTCGACCATAATCGTGGCGCTCTTGATGCCTGCTTCTTCACCGTCAAGCCAATCTGTAAGCTTGACTTTAAATCCGTTGCGTTCCGCCCATCGGGTTATCATGCGGTAAAGCATCAAAGCCCAGTCCTGTGCCTCTGTTCCACCTGCACCGGGATGGAAGGATATGATCGCATTGTTTCTGTCATATTCACCCGAGAGAAGAATAGAGATTCTTTCTTTTTCTTCTTGTGCAACAATTGCTGCAAGTTCTTCTTCGACTTCCGCAACACAGCTCTCGTCGTTTTCTTCGATTGCGAGTTCAGCAAGAGCGATAGCATCTTCAAGACGTGCACAAAGTGCCTCATATCCCGAAACCGTATCTTTTGCCTGTTTGATTGCCTGCAATACTTTAGAGGAGTTATCTGTGTTAGACCAAAAATCGGGATCAAGCGTGAGCGCCTCAAGTTCTTCGATCTTGACTTTTTGTTCGTCAATTCTTAATGCGTTTCCAAGCTCTGCTACAACGGGACGCATACCCGTCAATTTATATTTTGCTTCTTCAAGTGCAACTATCAAAAAAGACCTCCCGTCCGATTAGGACATTTAGAAATTATTTTTCATTATATTATAGCATATTTGACCCATAGATTTCAATGGGTATTTAAAAAAATTCAAAATTGTTATACATTTTTTCATAATTTGACGTCCAAGTTCTTGATTTTACAGCGATTTAATGCTATTATATTATTATCATATAGAAAGAGAGCAGTTAGATGTATAATATAGCTAAAGTAAAATGCGGTGCTGACAGATTTGATATAATCGAAAAAATGGCAAAAGGCAAGAAATGTGGATTGCTGACGGCAGCTTCCGGTGTTGACTCACAAGGAATTCCAACCTATTATAAATTACATCAAAAGGGATTGCTTTCGGTTTTGTTTGCCCCGGAACACGGCATTCATTCTGTAATGCAAGACGGAGGCTGGGGTGGCGGACATATTGATAAAGAAACCGGTGTCCGTGTTTATGATCTTCCTGCAAAAGGGAATCCTCAAATTGGCGAAGCTCTGTCTTTGTGCGATGTTGTAATATATGATATACAAGATGTTGGAGCACGATTTTATACTTACATTTACTGTCTTACCTACTTAATGCAAGAATGTTCGTTAAGAAACATTCCTATCATTATCTTGGATAGACCGGATCCGATTTCCGGCTCGCTTTCATCAATATCAGGTGCTATTCTTGATGAATCTAAATATTCCTCATTTGTCGGCAGATATGCAATGCCCACACGATACTCCTTGACTTGCGGAGAATTTGCAAAATATATCAACAGTGTCAAAAATATCGGTTGTGAGTTGGATATTATTGAATGCCAAGGTTGGAGGCGTGATGTCTATGCAGACGAAACCGGGCTCCCTTGGATAAATCCTTCTCCGAATATTCCAAGTGTTAATACTGCCATTAATTATATTGGAACTTGTCTGATTGAAGCTACAAATATTTCCGAGGGAAGAGGTACTACCCGACCGTTTGATCTTGTCGGTGCGCCTTTTATCAATTCTGCCGATTTGTGTGATGAAATGAACTCTTACGGTTTGGAAGGCGTTTTCTTTAGTCGTGCATTCTTTACTCCAATGTTTGGAAAATGTAAAGATGACGTGTGCGAGGGGATCCAACTAAATATATCCGATCGCATTGCTTATGACCCTCACTCAGCGGGTATATGTTTGATATCCGCTTTAAAGAAGTATAAGGAATTTGAATGGCGCGAAAATGGAATGTGCTTGCGATATGGACGAGATACACTTACTTCGTCTAATAACATAGATCCATTTGTTATTCTTGAAGGCGAACGTGAAGGAATTGAGAGTTACAAGCAAACTATCAAAGATTTTTTAATATACAATTAACTGTAGATATATCAAATTTTACTAAAACTCTTGCTTGATAAGGCTTTTTGTGATATACTATTAGTAATATACTGACTTGAGGTTGAAATATGAAAACTCTTCTTGTTGTTGATGGAAACAGCATTCTCAACAGAGCTTTTTACGGAATCAGAACTCTTACCAATTCTGCAGGATTGCCTACAAATGCAGTCTATGGATTGGTAACTATGCTGACCAAACAATTAGAAAAATATTCCCCAGATTATGCAGCGATAGCATTTGACTTACGTGCTCCGACATTCAGGCATAAAATGTATGGCGGATATAAAGCAACTCGAAAAGGTATGCCGGAGGAGCTTGCTCTTCAAATGCCTTACGCAAAGCGCGTTGCTGAAGCTCTCGGTTTCACAATTATCGAAAAAGAAGGCTATGAGGCAGATGATATTCTCGGCTCACTTGCTAATCACGCGAACGATTCGGGAGAAGATGTTCTCAGCCTTATAATGACCGGTGATAAAGACTCTCTGCAGCTAATCAATGATAAGACCGCAATTCTGCTTGCCACAAATGTTGATTACGTATATTTTGACAGAGACGCATTCAGAGAAAAATATGGTGTTGATCCGGAGCAGTTTGTAGACGTAAAGGCTATAATGGGTGATAGCTCCGATAATATCCCCGGTATCAGTGGAATTGGTGAAAAAGGTGCTTTATCCTTGATTGCCCAATTCGGTACGCTTGAAAATGTATATGAATCATATCTGTCATCCGACCTCAAACCCTCCGTGGTAAAGAAGCTTGAGGCGGGTCGCGAGTCAGCTTTCTTGTCGCAAACACTTGCGCGAATCGAGATAAACGTTCCTGAATTGCCTGAAGTCACCACTCTTGTTTATCGCGGAATTGAAAAGGAAACGGCTCGTAAACTATTTGAGGAACTTGAATTCGGTGCGTTTATTAAAAAATTTGATCTTGAAGCAGTTCGAACGGAAGCGGTGGTTTCATCCGAAAATGTTGTTTCTGTAAATGATAAGCAAAAGCTTTTGGAGATTCTTTCTCATAAATATAGTGCGGTTTTCTTTGATGGTGCAACTTTATATGCTTATGATGGCAAACAAGCTGCAGAAGCTGAGTTTGACATTGATATTGCCAATACGATGGCAAACAATGCGTCGCAAATCATGGCATACGATGTAAAATCTATCTACGAGGCCGCTGATCAGTTAGGCGTGCGATTTAGGAATATCGCGGATGATATTATGCTTGCTGCCTATGTTCTTGACTCGCAAGGCGGCCACGATATTGACCGACTTTCAATGAAGTATCTCGGAACAGATATTTCAAATTCTGTTTCAAAAGCTGTTGTGGTAAAGGATATCGCTGACATTGTATTGGCAAAATTCCAAGAAAGCGTTTCCGAAAAGCTTTATCGTGAAATTGAATTGCCTCTTGCAGGAGTCCTTGCCGATATGGAGGAAGCAGGCTTTTGCATTGATATGCAAGGTCTTGCAGATTACGGTGAAAAGCTTAAGGAAGAAGCCGATGCGCTTGCTGAAAGGATTTACTTCCTTGCGGGAGAAGAATTCAATATAAACTCCCCAAAACAGCTTGGTAACATCCTATTTGAAAAGTTGAACCTCCCGAGCGGTAAGAAAACAAAAACCGGATATTCTACTAATGCGGAAATTCTTGAAAAACTCTCATCAAAGCATCCGATAGTATCCGACATTCTTGATTACCGTCAGCTTACCAAGCTAATTGGCACCTATGTTGTTGGCTTGCTTAAGCTTGCAACTGAAGAAGGTAGAATTCATACTAATTTCAAACAAACAGGTACTGCAACGGGAAGACTTTCGTCTGCCGAACCAAACTTGCAGAACATTCCCGTTCGAACAGATGCGGGAAGAGAATTGCGAAAATATTTCTTGCCGCGCAAGGGGTATAAGTTGATCTCTGCCGACTATTCTCAGATTGAACTCAGACTTTTGGCGTGCATTGCAAATGACGAAGCAATGCTTTCAGCATTTGAATCCGGTATAGATATCCACACGTCTACTGCCTCAGCTGTATTCGGTGTGCCGATTGATATGGTTACACCAATATTGAGAAAACGCGCTAAAGCTGTCAACTTTGGCATTGTATACGGCATTGGTGAGTATTCGCTTTCGCAAGACCTCGATATTACAGTGAAGCAGGCTAAGGAATATATTGAAAGCTATCTTGCATCATATCCCGGTGTTTCTGCATATTTGCGTGATATAGTCAAATATGCAACTGAGAATGGTTCGGTCGATACTCTCTACGGAAGAACAAGGTATATTCCCGAAATACAATCTAAAAATGGCGTTATGAGAAAATTCGGCGAGCGCGTTGCTATGAATAGTCCGATTCAGGGAAGCGCAGCTGATATTATCAAAATTGCAATGCTTAACGTAAGCAAACGCCTCAACGAGTCCGATATTGATGCAAAGCTTATTCTGCAAGTACACGACGAGCTTATTATCGAAGCTCGTGCCGATCAAGCAGAAGAAGCGGCGCTGATTTTAAAAGAAGAAATGGAAAATGCAGTTCAATTGCCCATACCGCTGACCGTCGATCTTTCGATAGGTGAGAGATGGTATGAAACCTAAACAAAGGAGAATATGATTATGAGACTTCGTGCACCCTCTTACCCCCTGATCACTATTGACCCCTATTTCAGCATTTGGTCGCCCGCAGATCGCCCGACAGATACCGATACAACCCATTGGACGGGTAAGCCGATCACTCTTTCGGTTGTTGCCAATGTTGACGGTAACGATTACCGTCTCATCGGCAAATGCGATGCAGATACAATCCCCGCCGCAAATATGATCGCCGTTGATTGCAATGCTTTTTCAACAATCTACACATACTTGATTAACGGCGCAAAGATAACATTGAAATTTACTTCTCCGATTATTCCCGATGATCTTTATATGCTTTCCAGACCGATCAGCTATCTTGAGGTTACAAAGGAATCCTTCGATTCGCGTCGTCATACCGTCAGCGTGAAAGTCGAAATGTCTGAGGAGATCTGTATGAATCTTAAGGGCGATTCGGAAGTTGAGATCGAAAAGCTAGAACTCGGAAAGTATTATTCTATCAAAATGGGTAGCAAGGATCAGAAGGTTCTCCAGCGCAACGGTGATGATCTTCGAATTGAATGGGGATATTTCTACTTGACAGGTCTTGGCGAAACTTATGCTCGAGTTGATTCCGAAGGAATGAATTTTGTTGGTATTTCTGCTGAAGTAAAATCTTCAAATGTTTTCACATTTGCATACGATGACATTGAAAGTATTCAGTATTTCGGCAAGAATTTAAAGACTTATTGGAACAGAAACGGAGAAAAGATCACGGATGAAATTCTTAAGGCTCACGGCGATTACAGACACGTAATTCGCAAGTGTGACCAGATCGGTGAAAATCTATTCTGTGATGCTGTTAGAGCAGGCGGCGAGAAATACGCAGAGATCTGCGAATTGTCCTTCAGACAGGCGATAGCGGCTCATAAGCTTGCTCTTGACGAGAATGGCGATGTACTCTTTATATCGAAGGAGTGCTTTTCGAACGGTTGCGCTGCTACCGTTGACGTAAGCTACCCATCCATTCCGCTGTTTCTCATTTATAATCCCGAACTCGTTAAGGGTATGATGCGACCGATATACAAATATGCGGCTTCTGAAGAGTGGCAGTATGATTTTGCTCCTCACGACGCGGGAAGATATCCGCATGTGAACGGACAAGTTTACGGCGGCAACAGACTTGAAAAGCAGATGCCTGTTGAAGAGTGCGGTAATATGCTTGTGATGGAAATGGCTGTTGCGGTTGCTACAAAGGATGTTTCATTTGCGGCAGAACATATAGAAACTCTCGATCAGTGGGTCAAGTATCTCATTGACAACGGCAGAGATCCCGCTAATCAGCTTTGCACGGATGACTTCGCAGGCCATCTTGCTCATAACTGCAACCTTTCACTCAAGGCAATTATGGGTATTGCGGGCTACGGCATAATCAAGGGTATGCTCGGTGATAAACGCGCTAAACGCAAGTACATTTCTATGGCGCGCGACATGGCCTTGGATTGGGAAAAGAGAGCTTCGAATGGTGATGGCAGCTATCGCCTCGCGTTTGACCGTCCCGGCACATTCAGTATGAAGTATAACATCGTTTGGGACAAGCTTCTCGGCACAGATATCATGCCAAAGAGTGTAATTGAGTCTGAGGTGGCAAGCTATCGCGCTCACGTTCATCCCTACGGTCTCCCGCTCGATAACCGTCAGCCTTATACAAAGAGTGACTGGCTCATCTGGACTGCAACACTTGCAGGCAATAGAGATACGTTTGAAGATATGGTTGCACCTCTTTGGGATGCGTATAATTTTATGCAGTCGAGAGTCCCTGCCACCGACTGGTATTATACGATAACAGGTCAGCATAAAACTTACAATAGCAGTTCTGAGCAAGTTGAAAAGAGCTTTAGAAACAGAACTGTTGTTGGCGGTCACTTTATAAAACTGCTTGAATACAAAGGCATAATGAAATTATAAATTAAGGATTAAGCATGATTACAAAGAATAACGATATAACAACGCTCTGCGATAATATTTCTGTCAACCACGCCACTGGACATTTGATGTTTGCGGGTCGAGATACTGTCGAGCTTGCAAAGCGATACGGAACTCCTCTTTATCTGATCGATGAAGATCATATAAGAGCTATGTGCAGAATATATGTAAATGCTATGAAAGAGGCTTTCGACGAGTATTCCAAGCCTTTGTTTGCAAGTAAAGCACTCTGTTTCAAGAAGATATATAACATTGTGGAATCCGAGGGAGTGGGAACTGATGTTGCGTCTGTTGGCGAACTGTTTACAGCTTTACGCGCAGATTTTCCGCCAGAAAATATAATATTCCACGGCAATAACAAAACAGACGATGACATTGAATTCGCAATAGGACAAAAGGTTGGCTGCTTTGTTTGCGATAATCGAGAAGAACTTGAGGCAATCAACGAATGCGCTAAAAATCACGGTATTAAACAGCGCATTATGTTGAGAATAACCCCAGGTATTGACCCTCATACTCACGCCAAGATCAATACCGGCAGAATTGACAGTAAATTCGGAGCACCGATTGAAACAAATCAAGCAGAAGAACTGACACGTTATGCCCTGAACCTCGAACATATAAATCTGCAGGGCTTCCATTGTCACATCGGTTCGCAAATATTCGATTTCGAACCTTTTGCTGATGCTGCAAAGATTATGCTTGGTTTTATAGCTGATATTAATGATAAATTTGGCTATTCGGCAAAATATCTTAACCTCGGTGGCGGTATGGGTGTAAGATACACTTCAAATGATCCCGAGATTGATTATAGGGCTAATATTCTCAAGATCGGAGAGATCATCAAGCAGGAATGCAGAGCACTCGGAATCAAGCAACCGCATATCTTTATGGAGCCGGGAAGAAGCATTGTTGCTGCATCGGGAATGACCCTGTATAAAGTCGGCGCAACAAAAATCATTGAAGGTTTCCGCAATTACGTTTCCATAGACGGAGGTATGGCAGATAACCCGAGATATACCTTGTATTCATCGCCATATACGGTCGCTCTTGCAAATAAAATGAATGAAGCTCCGACATTTAATTGCACTGTCGCGGGCAGATGTTGCGAAAGCGGTGACTTGATACAGGAAAACGTTGATATTCCGCATCCGGTTCGAGGCGATTATCTTGCAGTGGCTACAACCGGCGCATATAACTATTCTATGGCGTCAAATTACAACAGATTATGCAGACCTCCTGTTGTAGTTTTATCAGAAAAGAAAGAATATGTTGCAGTCGCGCGCGAAACTCTTACCGATTTGATTTCTAACGACAAGTAAAAATAAGAAAAGGCAACCGCATGCGGTTGCCTTTTTACTTTATTTCAATTCAAGTGTTCTTTTATATGCCGAAGTAACTGCGTTCATTGCCGCTGCTCTGAATGCACCGTTTTCAAGCGCATGTACACCTGCTATGGTTGTGCCTCCGGGGCTGCAGACTCTATCCTTGAGGACACCGGGATTTCCCTCACACAATAATAACTCAGCACTGCCCTTGAGCATTTGTGCGGCATAGAGAATTGCCTTATCACGCGGCAAACCGCATTCGACTCCTGCATCCGCGAGAGCTTCTGCAAACATAAAGGCGAAAGCAGGGCCGCAGCCCGAAACAGCGCTTCCTGCGTCTATAAGATGTTCGGGAAGATTATCAAGCTTGCCTGCTTTGGACATAATCTCAAGAAATTCCGAAATAATTTGGGCTGTGGCAATATCGTTTGAATCGTAAAGGATCATCCCCTGACCAACTGAGGCGGGCATATTAGGCATAATGCGGATAATAGGCCTTGTAATTCCGATGATTTGCTCGAAATAAGATATCTGCAAAGCTGCTGCCATTGTAACGATAATAGCATCGCTATTGTTAATTAGTTCTGTATAGGGAGCCAAAGCGACTTGCATAACTTGAGGTTTAACTCCAAGAAAGATAAACTTGCAAGAAGTGATCATTTCCTCAAACGAAAGCTCAACTGTACCAAATTCATTGCAGAGAAGAGAAGTTTTGGATTTATCGTAGTCACAAACGGCAATGTTATTGCCGCCGACTGCAGAAGCAGCCGCTCTTGCAAGCGCGCCACCCATATTTCCGCAGCCGATAAAACCTGCTTTATATTTCATTGAATTGCTCCTTATCGTGTCTGTCCGTTTCCGCGTATTTTGTATTTATAAGACGTCAGCTCACAGAGCCCCATAGGACCTCTTGCGTGCATTTTTTGAGTGGAAATTCCAATCTCGCAGCCAAGACCAAACTCGCCGCCATCGGTAAATCTCGTTGAGGCGTTCCAATATACTGAGGTACTATCGATGGCATTTAAAAACAGCTCAGCAGATTCTGCATTTTCTGTGACGATAGCCTCACTGTGCTGCGTAGAATGTGCAGAGATATGCATTATAGCTTCGTCAAGCGAATCGACAACTTTGATTGCCAGTATATAATCCAGGAATTCTGTATCAAAGTCGGCATCCGTAGCAGGAGTACCATCAATAATTCTTGCAGCACAAGAGTCAACGCGAAATTCAACAGGTACCTTTCCGTCGTTCTCGCGCTTAACTCGCAAAAGTTCAGCAAGTTTTGGCAAGAAACTTGACGCGATATCCTTATGAACTATGCAAACTTCGGCAGCATTACATACCGAAGGTCTTTGAGTTTTAGCATTTTCGATTATATTAAGAGCTTTACTTATGTCAGCATCTTTATCAACGTAAATATGGCAAATTCCGGTTCCTGTTTTTATGCAAGGGACTTTTGCGTTTTCAACGCAAGAACGTATGAGCCCCGCGCCTCCTCGAGGAATCAGTACGTCGATGTAATCAACGGCGTGCATCAATTCTGTTGCAGCCTCACGTGTGTTATCTTCGAGAATATTGACCGCATCTTCAAAACCGAAAGGTGCAAGAGCGCTTTTGATAGCTCTGATAATTGCCATAGATGTTTTATGCGCTTCCTTGCCGCATTTGAGCACGCAAGCGTTTCCACTCTTAAAGCATAGTGCCGCCGCATCGGAAGTTACATTTGGCCTGCTTTCATAAATGATTGCAACCACTCCAAGAGGAACACCAACTTTTTCGATCTTGAGACCGTTAGGAAGAGTTTGAGATGAAATAATTCGTCCGACAGGATCAGAAAGCTTAATCACATCCCTGATTCCGTTTGCCATAGATCTAATTCTATCAGCTGTTAGAATCAATCTGTCGATCATTACGTCTGATAAAACGCCTTTGGAACGTTCAACATCCTCTGTGTTTGCGAATAATATATCCGAAGTGGCAGATTCCAACGAATCTGCTATCAAAGCAAGGATCTCGTTCTTTTTTGCCTCTTGAAGAAGTGAAAGGGAAGAGGAGATCGCTTTTGCTCTTTTCATAATTTCTATTGTAGTTGCCATAAAATCACCTATTAGATATAAAACGAGTACAGATAGGGTTATTATTGTTTATAATATCGTACAAAATTTTGGGATTTGCGCCGTTAGCTATGATCATATCACATCCGCCGCGCAAACAGATTTCAGCCGCAGAAAGCTTCGTTCGCATTCCACCTGTACCAAGTCCGGAAGAAGTATCACCCGCAAGCGCGAGAACATCGGAATTGATCTCGTGAATTTCTTTAATTAATTCGGCATTAGGATCAATATGAGGATCTGCAGTGAAAAGTCCGTCAATATCTGAAAGCAGTATCAATAGATCTGCAGAGACGCTGACACTAACGAGTGCGGAAAGTGTGTCATTGTCGCCAACCTTAATTTCATCAGTGGCGATCGTGTCATTTTCGTTGATTATTGGAAGCGCTTTCAGCTCAAGAAGTCTGCTTATAGTATTGGAGAAATTCTGATGCCGCTCTCGATTGTTGAAATCATCGCCTGTCAACAGTATTTGCGCAACATTATGATGGTATTCTGCAAAAAGTTTATCGTATCTATACATCAATTCGCATTGACCAACAGCTGCAGCTGCCTGCTTTGTAGCTATATCACTTGGCTTTCCTTGCAGAGAGAGTTTTGCCGCACCCATTCCGATTGCACCGCTTGATACGATAATGACTTCTTCGCCAGAGTTTTTAATGTCGCTGATTATTCTGCAGAGTTCTTCTGTGCGTCTGATATTTAATTCACCCGACTTGTGGGCAAGTGTTGAAGTTCCAATTTTAATTACGATTCTCATTATATCCCTCGTTAAATCAAAGATATGTAACTGATAAGGTTGTATACGCTTGTGCCAATAATTGCGACAAGCATACAACAAAATAAAATGTCGACAGCCTTGGTGCTCATTTTCTTATTGATTTTTCTTCCTATAAATCCACCTGCAACACCTGAAACAATCATTACTGCAAGAGTTAAGATGTCTGTTTCGGGAACAGAAGAGGATGCAAATGTGAATATTAGGCTCGCAGTCTGTGCGAAGAATATCATATAAAGTGAATTCAGTGCCGCTGTTTTTGTTGTCATTGAGAAGAAGAAATACAGTACTGCGAGATTGATCGGGCCTCCTCCGATTCCGAGAAAAGAGGAGAGAATTCCGAGAAACAAGCCGATCGTAATACAAACAAAAATAGATTCAATATTGTTGGTTTTTATGTACTTCTTGTTCAAGACGTAAAGAAGGACGCCTCCGGTGAGAAGAATCATTATAGCGCTTTGTGCTGTTCCTACAACTCCATCATTGGCCGCAGCGTTTTTTATTATATCAAAAAGAAGCTTACCGACTACTCCGCCTACTGCCGATCCTATTGCCAAAGGAGTGGTGCGACCTTTATCGATTTTTGCCTCACCGCCCATTGACGAGAGGAGTGAAACGATGCTCATTGCAAGAACACTGCAACCTGAAAGAAAGCTGATTTGCGATACCGAAATACTTGCTGTAGCATCAAGCACCGGTTTTATGATAACACCGCCTCCAATGCCTGAAATAGCGCCTAATGTAGTCGCTAGCAAGCAGATCAGCGAATAGAACAAATACTGCATGATTAACACCTTGAATAATTAATGTAATAATTGTATCACAATTCAGACAATAAATCAATAGCAATAATAGATTTTGCAAGAAAATATTTCAAACTTGCAAATGTATGAATAAATATACAATTAATCATACATTTGTGTTATTATAGATTTGCTGATAATTAAAATAGATGAGAAAAAGCACAAGACATAAAACAGCATGTCTTGTGCTTTTTTGGTGGAGGCGAGGGGAATCGAACCCCTGTCCGAAAATCAATCCTTACGGTTTTCTACGAGTGTAGTCGGTTATTTGCATTCCCATCATACGCCGAGAACCGACGCTCTGCGTAATCAAGTATCCTTTTTATGCGTGATCGCTTCAAAGGCTAAATGGCGATTCACGTTCATCGCTACATGACGCTCGCATCCCGGGTCGCGATCTTCCCGGGCGGAACGGGCGGCTCCTCAGAGCCGCATCACTGCCGTTTAGGCAGCAAATGCTACGTTATTGTTAGCGTTTAATATTTAAGTTGAGCCGTTTAAGAGTTACTCAGCTCTACTCGCTTGCCGTATCTCAAAATCCCCGTCGAAACCTTTACGCCCCCATATATATCAATCAGCAGGGAAGTGCTGATCAATAATCATAATTTGTTTTTCTGATTCTTTCACTGTCTCTTGAAGCCTGTTTCTCAGCCTCTGAGTCGCGTTTGTCATACAGTTTTTTGCCTCGGCAAAGACCAACTTCAACTTTCACTTTAGAGTCTTTAAAATATAACGAAAGAGGAACTAAAGTATATCCTTTTTGCGAAACCAAAGAAAACAACTTTAAGATCTCACGCTTATGCATCAGTAACTTGCGTGTCCTTCTGGGATCACGGTTAAATATGTTACCTTGTTCATAAGGGCTGATATGGATCCCGTTTGCAAATATCTCGCCGTTCTTGATGGTGCAATAAGAATCTTTCAAATTCACTTGACCTGCTCGCAGGCTTTTTACCTCAGTACCGACAAGAGAGATACCGGCTTCGTATTTATCATCAACAAAGTAATCGTGATATGCTTTGCGGTTTGCAGCAATTTGTTTAGTTCCTTTTGCTTTAGCCATCAGCCAATACCTCCTTGTTTGAACTGCATTATATTATACAACATTTAAAATGAAAAATCAATAGAAACTTGTAGGATTTTTAATTTTGGTTGAAATTTACGCAAGAAGTGAGTAGAAGAGACAATTACCGTTCCCAATTTCAAAATCTACAATAGTTCGTAAAATCAAAGTTTTACGAATGTAAGAGAAGTGGTGAGATCAAATTTTAGTTAGTAATGAATCTTTATATGACGATTAGCAGATTGAATGAACGGGCTTTTTGTGTGATATGTACAAAAAATATCCTTAAAACTGTACAATCATACAAAATTTAATTTTTTCAAAAAATATTTTGACTTTTCAATAAAATAATGTTATAATTATTATAATGAGCGTAATTGTGATCAGCAACACGCTTACATAAAATTTCGGAGGTCGCAACAATGTCCATCAAAATGCGTTATCTTTATGCGTCTGGCAAAAAGAAGTTTGTTACCATTGGTGACATCGTTAAAGAAAAATTTGCTTTGACAAACAACAATGCGGTTGATGTAATCCCGCCTGCATATCCTTGTGATAAGGAAAGATTGGTTTTCATTGGTATATCCATCAAAGATGAACCCGAAAACAAAGTCAGACTCTTCTGCCAGCAGCTTGACAAAACCAAGGCTGCTTACGTTGCTCTTATTGTAGACGGCAATGAGAAAGGCGCGAATGCCATCAAGGATATGCTTGTTTCCGCAGGAACCAATGTATTTCCCGAGGTGCTCTTCATCAAGGGTGGTCTGCCTTTTCTCGGCAATCTTAATGCTGACGAAAAGAAAGCACTTGACGAGTGGCTTGACCGAGCACGTGCATATATGGGTTGATTCACAATTTATTCATAAAGCTCAACGCGTTTGCGTTGAGCTTTATGTTTTATCCGTATTTCTTGTTTACAATTACGCAACAAGCTCCAACGGCAATTATAACAAGCAGCGTAACACCTGCAACAGCAACTATTGTATTGCTTTCAATTTTTTGAGGCTGCTTAATTTCGGTTTTAAACGGAGCAAGGACGTCAATTTCATATTCGCCGTCTCGATTTGTGATTCTCACGTATTCTTTCTTGATGCAATCACTTGCCATATCGTTTCTGAATGTTCCGTTATTTCTTCTGATCATATATTCAAGCCAAAAGTCTTGGCTCGAATATGTATAACCATCGCTTTCTGCAGTAGCATCTGTTATGTATGTAACTTTGATATTGTAAAGTTGCTGCATCGTGAATTCCATTTTCGTCTCACCGTCTGCTTCAATATACTCATCGCTGAATAAATCGTTGAGCTTTTGATGATCGCCGGAAATCGCATAATCGATAAAGTTATAAATGACGCTGAAAGAATCCCTGATATCGGAAGGAACATCATTCAAATTATCGTCAACTATTTCAACTGTGATTCCATTTTGTGAATTTTCAAATCTTACATTACGATCGAGTTCGAGATAATTTTCGTCCTTCATAATGTCATAATCATAATTCGCTTCATGGAAAATTATAGTGTTTCCAACAATGTTTTGAGGTGTGTTGGTATTTTTTATAATAGCCATAATTGAAAAACACAGTACTGTGATGCCGATAATTACGCTGAAAAATATAATTATCAAGCCTTGCGCTCTTCCCTTTTGATTTTTGTTTTTAGTAGCAGCTTTTGGGGTTTTATATCCTGGATTTTGACTATTCATTTTTTGTAACCTCCGCTTTTTTACTATGTTATCACACTTTTATTATCAATTTAGATGAAATTTCATTAATATTCGGTTAATCTTTAATATTTATTGACGTATTTTATTTGCAGCTATTGAAAAAAATCAAATTTTATGCTATAATATAATGAATATTTATTTCAAAAAAGGATTTATAAATATGAAATATCTCGTATTAATTCCCGATGGAATGGCTGATGAGCAGGTTGCTTCGCTTGGAAACAAATCACCTATGGAAGCAGCAAACAAACCTATTATGGATCGACTTGCAGCCAGATCTTTATATGGATTGGTTCAGAACGTACCGGAAGGCATGGTCCCTGAATCAGATACAGCCAATATGGCAATACTTTCGTTTGATCCAAAGGTATATTCTAAAGGCAGATCTCCACTTGAAGCTGTAAGTATGGGACTTACGCTCGAGGGCGAGGATGTTGCTATCAGAGCCAATACGGTATCTCTTTCTGATGCTGAGAATTATGAAGACAGAATAATGCTTGATAATGCCGCTGATGAGATCACAACTGAGGAAGCAGCAATATTGATTGATGCCGTTAACTCAGAGCTCTCTGACGATTTTAAAAAGCTTTATGTTGGCGTTTCTTACAGACATTGTCTTGTTTGGAAAGGCGCTAATGATAAATACGATTTTACCAGACCTCACGATATTATCGGTAAGAAGATCGGTGAATATATTCCCGACAGTGTTGAAGGTAAAGACTTCTTGGAGTATATGAAAGAGTCTTGCCGCATACTCGATAAGCATCCGCTTAATGAGGAAAGAAGGAAACGCGGAAGATTGCCCGCGAATTCTCTATGGCTTTGGAGCCCCGGAAAACCGCTCTCTCTTCCCTCTTTCAAGGAAAAATTCGGACTTATGGGAACGGCAATTTCTGCCGTTGACCTCATTAAAGGTATAGGCATTTGCGCAGACATGAAAACTGTTGATGTCGAAGGTGCAACAGGTACTGTTAATACTAATTATAAAGGCAAAGCAGATGCAACCATTGATGCTTTCAAAAGCGGAAGTGATCTTGTTTATCTGCACTTTGAAGGTCCGGATGAGCATGGTCACAGAGGCGAGGCGGATGTAAAAACCAAGTCCATCGAATTAATTGATTCTTTGGCACTTACGCCGATTCTTGATTACCTTGAGAATTGCGGTGAGGATTTCGGTATTATGATTCTGCCTGATCACCCCACACCTGTAAGAATCAGAACCCACTCAAATCAGCCTGTTCCGTATATCATTTATTCCTCGAAGCACACTAATACCGGAGTTTCCAATTTCAACGAAACCAGCTGTTCGTCCGGAAAGTATTTTGCAAACGGCTGGGAGCTTATGCAGTACTTTATTGATTCATGCAATTGATACGAGGTGGATTATTGTGGATGAAATGAATAATACTTTGAGCGAGGTACAGGAAAACACCCCGAAAAAGCCTAAGACTTCGCTTTTGAAAGAAGTTTTTGATTATTTTGAATTATTCATACTTTCAGCGTGCGCAGTATTGCTCCTTTTCAGTTTTGCTACACGCATTTGCCGCGTTGATGGACCTTCAATGCTTAATACGCTCCATGATAGCGAGATGTTGCTTGTCACGGATATCTTTTACAACCCCGAGCGTGGTGATATTGTTGTTTTCCATCAAACCGGAGATCAACCCTCAGACCTTAACGAGCCTATAGTAAAAAGAGTTATTGCCACTGAAGGTGAATGGATAGACATTAAGAACATTAATGGGAAGCTACACGTTACGGTATACGATCCCGATTACAAGAATCCCATTGTATTGGACGAGTATTACGCTCGTTATGATGACGGCGCGGGATATTACAAATATGATATATACCCCATTCAGGTTCCTCAAGGATGTACTTTTGTAATGGGAGATAACAGAGGAAATTCGCTCGATAGCCGTTCCTCATCGATAGGCTTTGTCGATAACAGACGGATTCTCGGTAAAGTAGTTTGCCGCCTCCTTCCCTTTGATAAATTCGGAACAATAGACTAAATTATAGAAACGGAAATTGAATTATGCCATCTCAGGTTATACAGTGGTTCCCCGGTCATATGGCCAAAACAAGGCGTATGATTTCGGAGAATTTAAAAAATGTTGATGCTGTAATCGAAATGAGGGATGCAAGAATCCCCATCAGCTCAAAGAACCCGGAAATCGAAAAGCTGACCCAAAATAAACCCAGACTGATTTTGCTTAACAAAGCGTCACTTGCTGATCCCTCTGAATCGAAAAAGTGGGTTGAATACTTCTCTACTTCAAACACTGCTTGTATTCTTACCGACTGCGCAGATGGATCGGGTTTTAATGAGATTGCACCTGCCCTCAATAGAATGTGTGCCGAGAAGTTAGCGGCATACGAGCGCAAAGGAATGCACGGCCGCCATATCCGCGTTATGGTGTTGGGTATACCCAATGTAGGTAAATCTTCATTTATCAACAGACTTGCTGGCGGTAAGCGAGCCAAAGTTGAGGATCGACCCGGTGTTACAAGAGATAAGCAGTGGGTGCAAACCAAGAATAATCTTGATCTGCTCGATATGCCGGGTGTTTTGTGGCCAAAGTTTGATGATAAAATTGTGGGCGAGAATCTTGCCCTCACGGGAGCCGTCAAAGACGATGTTATTGATACTGTTGAGCTTGCCGCAGTTCTTGTAAACAGATTGCGAGTTACACATCCCGAATTGCTATGTGCGCGGTTCAAGCTAACAATCGACGATATAGCTGAAGATGTAACTGTTGGCGAGATATTTGATATTATCGGACAAAAGCGCGGTTTTTTGCTTCGCGGAGGTGAGATAAATTATGATCGTGCCGCAGCAGTTATCCTTGATGAATTCAGGGCAGCCAAGATAGGCAGAATCACACTCGACCCTTGTCCCACTGGAACGGAGGCTTAAAATGCCTGATTTTTCGATTGAAAAACTTAAAAACGAGCAAGGATGCTTGCACGTTTGCGGTATTGATGAAGCCGGCCGAGGGCCTCTGTGTGGTCCCGTGGTTGCTGCTGCGTGCATACTGCCGATAGACGTTGATATTCCTAAACTCAACGACTCAAAGAAGCTTTCTCCTAAGACAAGACTCGCTCTTTTCGATGAAATCAGAGAAAAAGCCATCGCATATTCTATCGGTTACGGAACTGTTGAAGAAATAGATGAGTATAATATCCTTGAGGCAACGCTTCTTGCTATGCGTCGTGCAGTGGAAGGGCTTCAAGTCAAACCCGATTATCTGCTTGTTGACGGAAATATTTTCAGGGATTTTGATTTCCCCGGCGAATCCGTTATAAAAGGTGATGCAACATCATCATCAATAGCTGCTGCTTCAATTCTTGCGAAAGTATCACGAGATCTTCTCTGCGATGAGCTTGATGCACTTTATCCCGAGTACGGCATCAAACAGCACAAAGGGTACGGTACCAAGGCACATATGGATGCTCTGAGAAAATATGGTCCAACGCCTTGTCACAGGAAGCAGTTTATCAGATTTCTTGATAAAAACACCTTATGAGAAAACTAAGCACCAACCAGTTGGGTGACATTGGAGCATTTGGTGAAGAAGTTGCTGCCGATTATCTTTGTGCAGCAGGATACGAAATCGTCGAGCGAAATGCTGTTTGCGGCGGCAACGAGATCGATATCATTGCATTAGATATGAAATATGTAGTGTTTGTTGAGGTCAAGACACGCACGAAGTATTATGGTAAATCCATTTACGGTTCTGCCGCTTCGGCTGTTGACAAAAGAAAGCAAATGCACATTATTTCTGCAGCAAAATCATACTTGCAAGAGAATCGATTGAGGCGGATCCCGCGATTCGATGTCATTGAAGTATATGTTGAAAAAATTGATAATTCCTTTAAGGTTGTAAACGTAAATCATTTGCCCCGTGCATTTGCTTCGGGGAGATAAGAGGTAAAAATGAAATTTATTAGTACAAGAGATTTAAAAGGCGATTCCCGCGTTTCTGCGGCTTTTGCCATCAAGCAGGGCTTGGCACCTGATGGAGGACTCTACGTTCCCGAATACATACCGCAGATCGACGAAGCTTTTGTCACTTCTCTGCTCTCCAAAACTTATCCCGAAAAAGCAGCAGAGATCCTATCGCTTTTCCTTGATGATTTCACAAAGGAAGAACTTCTTGAATACTCGCACGCAGCTTATATCAACAACACTTTCCCCGAGGCGGTCGCCCCTTTGGCAGAAGTAACTGATAATCTTTCGGTTCTCGAGCTTTGGCACGGCCCCACCGCTGCGTTCAAGGATTTTGCACTTTCAATTATGCCGCGACTTCTGACAGCCTCGCTGAGAAAGCTCGGTGAGTCCCGTACAGCTCTTATCCTTGTTGCTACTTCCGGCGATACCGGAAAGGCTGCTCTTGAAGGCTACCGCGATGTTGATAGTATTAAGATCAAAGTATTTTACCCCGTTGACGGTGTAAGCAAGGTACAGAAGTTGCAGATGGCAACGCAAACCGGAAATAATGTTGACGTTTGCGCAATCAGAGGTAACTTTGATGATGCACAGACAGGAGTTAAGAAGATCTTCTCGGATAATGAGATTGCTGAGGAGCTGAATTCCCAGGGATATTTCCTCTCAAGCGCCAACTCCATTAACTGGGGCAGACTTGCTCCTCAGATCGTTTATTACTTCTCTGCTTATTGCGATCTATTGACCAACAACAAGATCAAATTCGGAGATATTGTTGATTATTGCGTTCCCACGGGTAACTTCGGTAATATTCTTGCCGGATTTATTGCAAAGAAGATGGGGCTTCCCGTAGGCAAGCTCATCTGCGCTTCGAATACTAATAATATTCTGACAGATTTCTTGAGCACCGGTGTGTATGACAGAAACCGTAAATTCCATACCACTATTTCTCCTTCAATGGATATCCTGATCTCGAGCAACCTTGAACGTCTCCTTTATTTTGTTGCAGGAAGCGGCGTAGTTGTTAACTGCATGAAGTCGCTTGCGGACACGGGAGCATACTCAATTGCAGAGGATATTTTAGAGCGTATAAATTCCGATTTCTGCGGTTACTATGCAGACGAAGCAGCAACGACCGAAACAATCGGAAACGTATATGAGAACCATAGCTATCTTTGCGATCCTCATACAGCAGTCGGTATGCATTGCGCTGACCTTTATATGGACAGCCATAATTCAAACAACCTTGTAGTGCTTTCAACCGCGAGCCCGTATAAGTTTGCTTCGAGCGTTTATAACGCATTGACCAAATGCAAAGCACCTGAGGGATATGAAGCTCTTACGGCGCTTTCCGATCTTACTTCAACTCCTATTTCCACGCCTCTTGCGGGACTTGACAAGCGCACCGTACGTTTTGAACGAGTTTGTGACCCCGAACAGATGGCAGAGGATATGTTTGAGCATCTCAACGACTGATAAAGGGTTGCATTTCTGCAACCCTGATGGAATTATTCGCAGCGAGGCTTAAAAGTCGTACAAGCAGTATCAGTACTTGTATCGGCTTTGGAAGGGCCAACCAAAATCTGCTTTGCCGTGCAATGAGTTTCACAATCGTGATATTGGCAATTCTTTACGTCGCAAACAATGCCCTCAATGTGCTTCTGTGCCTTGTCGGAAGAGCAACATCCGTTCTTATATTCGTCCATAATTAAGATCTCCTTTCTTGGAACTGCATTTAGTATTTCCGCATAGGAATGAGATTATTCAAGTTAAAGGAGAAAGATAATGGCTTTATTTACGATAGCCGACCTGCATTTGCCGGGTAAAGAAGGAAAAAATAAATCCATGGAGATCTTCGGAAACAGATGGATAGGCGGCGTTGAAAAGCTGATATATAATTGGAATGCGATTGTAAAGCCCGAAGATACGGTTGTGCTTCCCGGTGATATTTCCTGGGCAATGATGCTTGAAGATGCTAAAGATGACTTTGCGCTTTTAAACTCTCTTCCCGGAGCAAAGCTTATTGGCAAGGGTAATCACGATTTTTGGTGGACGACGGCTTCGAAGATGTACCGATTCTTTGAAAATAATAAATTCGATACCGTGAAGATCCTTTATAATAATTCTTTCGTCGTCGAAAACACCGTTGTCTGCGGCTCTAGAGGGTGGTTCTCCGAGGAATCAAATCAAAAAACTGTCGGAGATGTAGATTGGCTGAAAATAGTGGATCGCGAAACTCTGAGGCTTAAAATGAGCCTTGAATCGGTTGTTCCTGAGTGCGCAGCTTTGCAAAAGAAGGTGTTTCTGCACTTCCCTCCCGTTTGGAATTCATCGGTCTGTGAAGGCATTATAGAGCTGATGCATCAACACAACGTTACCGAATGCTACTACGGTCACATACACGGCTATTACTCTTCCGATGCTAATTTCATATATGACGGAATCTCCTTCAAATTGATCTCAGCTGACTATCTTTCTTTTTGCCCGCTAAAAATTTCAGAATAAATGTAAATATTTTATGCTCATATTTGACATTTTTATTAAATCACTTGACATATACTAAAAAATGAGTAAAATATATAAGAATGTATTCATTTCGAAAGGAATATAAAAATGACTATCAGAAAAACAGAAATCAACGAAAAATCTCAGGCAGTTGTCGAATTCTCTTTTGACGCAGCTGCAATCGAAGCAGAAAAGGCAAAGGTTTTTCGCAAGAAGGCTAACTCCTTCAACGTTCCCGGATTCAGACGCGGCAAGGCTCCCCGCTCTGTAATCGAAAAGATGTACGGAACCGGCATCTTCCTTGAGGATGCTATCAACGAGCTTATCAACGCTAACTGGGAAGAGATCATCAACGCTCCCGGCAAGACTATCGTTTCCAGCCCTGAATTTGATATCGTTTCTATCGAAGACGAAGTTGTTATGACCGCAGTTATGTCTGTTAAGCCCGAGATCGAGCTTGCTGATTATGCAGGCATCGAAGTTGAGGCAGTTCTCGCTCCCGTAACCGATGAAGAGGTTGACGGAGAGATCGAGACCGTAAGACGCAGAAATGCTCGTGAGACCGAGGTTACCGACCGCGCAGCAGCAATGGGCGATATTGCAGTTATCGACTACGAGGGCTTCGTTGACGGCGTTGCTTTTGACGGCGGCAAGGACAGCGGCCACAAGCTTACTCTTGGTTCCGGTCAGTTCATCCCCGGTTTTGAAGAGGGTGTTGTAGGTCACAATGCAGGCGAAGAGTTCGACGTAAACGTAACCTTCCCCACCGAGTATCACGCAGCAGAGCTTGCAGGCAAGGTAGCTGTATTCAAGGTTAAGCTCAATTCCATCATTTTCGAGGAGCTCCCTGCTCTCGACGATGATTTCGCAGTAGAAGTTTCCAGCTTTGATACTTTTGCTGAATATCGCGCTGATGTTGCGGCTAAAATAGAAAAGCGTCATCAGACCAACGCTGACCGCGAAGTTGAGGAAAAGCTTCAGAACGCACTTGCAGAAAAGGTTACCGCTGTAATTCCCGATGCTATGATCGACCGCGAGGTTGAGGCTATGGTTCGCGACGGTGAGTCCAGAATGCAGATGCAGGGTCTCGATTTCAAGACTTATCTCCAGTACTTCGGCATGGATCTTGACGGTTACAAGGCACAGGTTCGCCCCGCAGCTGAAACCAGAGTTAAGACCGAGCTCGCTCTCGAGAAGATCGCAGAGCTTGAGAAGATCGAGATCTCCGAGGAGGATATCGAGGCTGAATACAAGCAGATCTCTACCGATTACAACGTAGAGCTTGATTACGCAAAGAGCGCTCTTCCCGCAGAGGAGATCGTTCACACTCTCACAATGCGTCGCGCTATCGATGCAGTTAAGGACACCGCTAAGGTTACTTATCTCGACAAGGCTCCCGAAGAGCCTGCAGAAGAGGCTGCTGACGCTGAATAATTAATCCATACGGAGGTATCTTTATATGGAAAACACAAACAAAGATATTATGCGCGGAGCTCTCGTGCCCATGGTCATCGAGCAAAGCAGCCGAGGCGAACGCTCTTTTGATATCTTTTCCAGACTTCTCAATGACAGAATCATTTTCTTGTCTGATGAAGTAAATGATACAACCGCGTCTCTCGTTATAGCACAAATGCTTTATCTTGAATCGGTAGATCCCGACAAAGATATTTCCTTCTACATTAACAGCCCCGGCGGTTCTGTAACCGCCGGTATGGCTATTTATGACACCATGCAGTTCGTCAAGTGCGATGTTTCGACCATCTGCCTTGGTATGGCGGCAAGCATGGGCGCATTTTTGCTCGCGGCAGGTGCAAAGGGCAAGCGTATTGCTCTCCCCCACAGCGAAATCATGATCCATCAGCCTCTCGGCGGAAGCAAGGGTCAGGTTTCGGACGTTCTTATTCATACTGAGCTTCTTCTCCGCACACGCCAGACTCTCAACGAGCTCCTTGCCGCTAACACCGGCAAAACCGTTGAGGAGATCGCTCGCGACACAGAACGTGATAACTTTATGACAGCAAAGCAGGCTCTTGAATACGGTCTTATTGATAAGATCATTGAGCGCCACATTTAAGCTGAAAGGCATAATTAATATGGCATCAAACAACAATACTTCTCTTCCTCGCTGTTCCTTTTGCCAGCGCGAAGAGCACGAAGTAAATTTCCTTATCCCTTCGGGCACGGGCTTGTATATTTGCGACTTTTGCGTAGAAACTTGCCAGGAGATCATTGAAGAAAGCCTTCAGATGATGCGCCGGGACACTCTCGAGGATGAAGAGACGTTAACTCTTGAAAATCTTCCCCGTCCCGCACAAATAAAGGCATCTCTTGATGAATACGTTATCGGTCAGGATCAAGCAAAGATTGCTTTGTCCGTAGCGGTTTACAATCACTATAAGAGAATTCTCACAAAAAATCCCAAAGGAAAGAATTCTGATAACACCGAAGACTCGGTAGAACTTCAAAAAAGCAACGTACTTCTCCTTGGTTCCACCGGTGTTGGGAAGACATATCTTGCACAGACACTTGCAAAATCGCTTAAGGTTCCTTTCGCCATTGCGGATGCAACCACCCTTACTGAGGCGGGATACGTCGGAGAGGACGTCGAGAACATTCTTCTTCGCTTGATTCAGGCTGCAGACTTTGATATTTCAAAAGCAGAAAAAGGAATCATTTACATCGATGAAATCGATAAGATCTCCAGAAAGAGCGAGAACCGCTCTATTACACGAGATGTTTCGGGAGAAGGCGTGCAGCAGGCATTGCTGAAGATTCTTGAGGGTACTACCGCGAACGTTCCTCCTCAAGGCGGACGCAAGCATCCCAATCAGGAATTCATTCAGATTAATACTGAAAACATTCTATTTATTTGCGGCGGCGCTTTTGACGGACTTGACAAGATCATCGACAAGCGACACGGTTCTCAAACGATAGGATTTTCCGGTGAACTTAAAAAGAAGACGTCTGACAAGCACGGTGTTGACTATTCTGATGTCACTCCGCACGATATTGTGAAGTACGGTCTTATTCCCGAGCTTGTGGGCAGAATCCCGATCATCGTTGCTCTCGATAGCCTCGACAAGAATTCGCTTATAAGAATAATCAAAGAGCCCAAGAACGCCCTTACCCGCCAGTATATCAAGCTCTTCTCTATTGACGGAATTGCTCTTGAGTTTGACGACAGCGCCGCTGAAGCGGTTGCCGAGCTTGCGATAGAAAGAAATACTGGAGCACGCGGACTTCGTTCGATCTTTGAAAACGCTATGATGGGGCTTATGTATGAGCTCCCCGGAAGAACTGACGTAGAGAAAGTCATCATAACCGGTGATTTTATCAATGGCAAAGCTCCGGCGCAAATAATTACTAAATAACTAATACGGGGTTGGTATTGATACCAACCCCATATTGTATTTAGTTGCACTTTCCGGAACAGTTTGATATCTGCGGCAGACACGGCGGGCAGAATTCCGATGTTGGAAACGCCATTGAATTGAAAATCGAGCAAGGATCCTCTTCCTTAGGGGAAATGCACTCCTTGTCGGGAACGCAGTATTCTGCGGCATTTACCAAAAGCTGTGTAGGTCTTGTAAGTCTGATAACCGAAAAGATTCCGAGTGACACAGTAAGGTATCTTTCGCATTCTTTAATAGTTTCGCAAATCGGATATTCGAGCTGACACGAAACGTGCTCGGGTATATCGCAACAACAGCAACAGCAATTTGCAGGAACAGAATGCTTATCAAAGATCTTTACATCGAGAATGATCGGATCTGTTGCCTCCACCACTGCGGTGGGGAGTGTCGAAGAACAGTTGTCGCATTTGGGAATCTCGCAAATCGAATGATCACCGGGATTCGACTTGAAAGTGTTTACGTGCCTCTCTCCTCCAAACAGTACAACCTTTTTATCTATTGCCGCGATTCCTTCAAATTCCTGAGGTTTGTTGCCTCCTATGCATGCTTCAAATGTGAGTTTGATATAATATCTGATATTTACTGTGTAAAATCCGCGGTTGAATCTGACTCGGTCGAGACCGATATATGTCCACGCAATATATGCATCCTTGGCTCTGATATTTCCGGTTCTGCTGATAATATCATTGCCGTATTCACTCAAGCTTACTCTTACGTTTTCAAAGCAATCTCTGTCTCTGCAGCTGTCATATATACGGTTTGTTTCGATGCAGCATACATCACGAGAACTGAGACTCGAAGAGCAGTTTGATCCAAATCTGCTATCGGGCATAATGAAACCCTCCTTGGCTGAAATTCTGAGCACATAAGGTCTTGCTCCAATATCATTTTATGCACTCCGTGAGAAAATTGCCATAGTGGGTCGAAAAAATATAATTATTGTCAAAACATTTGAGTCACAATTTGTTTACTTGACTTTGTCAAGTTTAAGTAGTATAATTATATGTGATCCTTTTTAGTAGCATATTTTTGTTTTGTTGCTTCACCTCCGCGAATATGTCTTTCGGATTTGTTGAACAATAGCAATTTTTCCACTTCTTTATGTAGAATCGGGTTGACCCTTCTGAGAGTCTTTGAAACATCTTTATGCACTGTGCTTTTACTTATACCAAAATAGGTTGCCGTTCCTCTTACGGTGGCTTTGTTTTCAAGCATATATATCGCAACCGCCTCACAGCGTTCTTTGCTATAATCCATATCATTACCTCGAATAGTGTTTACTACACTATATGAAGATCAGTAATGAATAATACTATACAGGAAGACAAGATTTATGGTCAATGTTGAAAATTCTATAATATTCGAGGGTATGACATCCGTATCTGCTCTCATTTCAGCCATAAGAAACGGCAAGGCTAAAAGAAAGATACTGAAAGTCATTTTCTCCAAAAGTAAAGTCAAAAAAGCGCACGGGCGATATATTTTTGTGAAGCACGCTTCTGAAGAGCTTGACTTTGAGTTGACGGTAGTTGAGGATGAGGCTATTGAAAGCCTTGCCTCCGGTAAAACGCACGGAGGCATCCTTGCAGTAGCAACTGAAGCGGAATATAAAGAATTCGATCCAAACTTCATTAAAGGCAACGGCTTTGCTGCAATTATCGAAGGTGTAGAGGACCCATACAGCTTGGGATATTCGCTTAGAACGCTCTACGCTTGCGGCTGTGACGCTGTAATTTTGCCGAGACATTTGCCCTCCGCAGCCGATTCGGCTCTTTGTAAGTCATCTGCAGGCGCCTCGGAGCTGCTTGACATTTATCTGGGCGATACAGCAGAAATCGCGACAGCATATAAGAATTGCGGATACCGAATAGCTTGCGCGGCTATCCCCGATTCTCTGCCCTGCTTTGAAGCAGATTTGTCACTTCCCTTGCTTCTTGTCATAGGGGGTGAAAAGAGAGGAATTTCATCGAAGCTGCTGCAAATCAAAGATCTCAACGTAAGAATTCCATACGGCACTGAATTTATGGGCTCACTTTCAACTTCATCTGCAGTTTCAATACTCGCTTACGAAATACTCAGACAGAACTCTATAAAACAATAACATATCAGAAAGGTAACCAAATGTCAGCAAACAGAAACTTTAAATTATTTGATATGAACAGGGACGGTCCCGGCGTTTCCAAGGACGAAAAACCGTTTGTTCCTAATTTTATAAGTATGCCGAAATTCTATTTCAGAAATTTCACAAGAATCTTATCATTGAATTTTCTGATGCTTCCGATTCTTCTTATACCGCTTGCGTTGATATATATGTTTTTGATCGCGCCTACAACCCCTTCAGAAACAAGTATACTCTACTCAACTCTTTACGGCTCCCAGATTCTCGGTGAAAGCTCCGTATGGGGATCGCTCCTCAATGTATATGGTATACAGCTGAATCTCCCTACGTTTTCTCCGGCAGTTATATGGGTAATGCTTGGTCTTGGAGCGTTGCTTGCTATCATTTGGGGCTGGGTCAACGTTGGCGCTACATATTGCACGAGAAATATGCTGCGAGGAGACCCCGTTTTTATGACGAGCGACTTCTTTTACGCGATCAAGCGTAATTTCTGGTCGGGATTGTTGCTCGGTCTTATCGACTTCGGCATCCTGGCGATTCTGATATTTGATTTTGCCTATTTTTCAAAGATAGGCGGAACCTTTATGATCGATTTCTTCTACTATGCTATCTGCGCTCTTTGTATTATCTATTTCTTTATGCGATTCTATATATACCTGATGCTTGTTACATTCGATATAAAGATAAAGAAGATTTTCAAAAACGCACTGATCTTTTCAGTTCTTGGCGTAGGAAGAAACTTGATGAGCGTCTTCGGTATTGCAGTACTTATAGCTCTCAACATAGCGCTGATCGCCCTGCTGTGGCCTATCGGTGTTGTGGCTCCGCTTATCTTGCCCTTGATATATTTGCTTCCCTCGATTAATCTGTTGATTTCATACGGCGCATATCCCGTTATAGAAAAACATATGATAAACGCCGATTAATTTCCGATCAGCTCGGATACTGTTACAAAGCAGTATCCGAGCTCTTTTAGTTTGGGTATTACGCTTTTCAAGGCTTCTGCTGTATGCGATTCAACGCACACGTAATCATGCATCAATATTATTGATCCGTCGGAAACGCAGTTTAATATCTCATTTTCAATTTCCGAAGCGGTCCTACCCTCCCAGTCGCGCGTATCAATGCTCCACAAAACCATCGAATATCCCCGCTCGCCGCACACAGACGTCAGAGTAGCGTCGTAGATTCCACCTGGAGGGCGAAATAGGACGGAACTATACTCTGAATGGTTAAATATTTCGTCATCACACAGATCAATTTCGCGCTCCATATCACGCCGTGTGTTTTTGTGTTTAAACAAATACTTGTGCCCGAATGTGTGGTTGCCAATCTCGTGTCCCTCGTCAATCATTCTTTCGACTATATCGCTGTTAGCCTTCACATTCTCTCCTACCACAAAAAATGTCGCGCTGACATCGTATTCTTTTAGGACATCCAAAATTTCAGGGGTCTTTTCCGAATGAGGTCCGTCATCGAACGTTAGCGCTATCGAATGATTGCTGTCCGAACCGCTTGTATATACGGGACAGTTGCTTTCATATTCCTCTTTTTCGCCAAAAGATAAAGCAAATAGGCTTAATACCGTAAGAAGAAGCACAAGATTAATTTTGCGACAAATCCTTTTTGAGCTCATCAAGCGTTCCAATTTCATAACCGTTATTTCTCATTTCATCTATGATCGTCCCCAAAATTGCTGCGTTAGTTGCGGAGGTGGGGTGTAACAACAAAACCGCTCCGTTGTGCATATTATCAAGTACTTTTTTGATAGCATATTCTTTCGAAGGCTGCTTGTTATTATCCCAATCAGCGTAAGCAAAGCTCCAAAATACTGTGCTGTACCCCAAAGACTGTGCGAACTTTAAATTTTCTTCACTGAATCTGCCTTCGGGTGGTCTATAAAAATGAGATATTTCACATCCTGTCAATTCTTTATATGAAGATTCTAGCGATGATAATTCCTCGGCAAAGCTATCAATATTTACAACCTTCGACATATCTTTGTGATGTGCTGTATGATTACAGACCAAATGCCCTTCTCTCTGCATTCGTAATACAATTTCAGGATTTGAGTTGATAAGATTCTCAAGTATAAAAAACGCACCTTTGGCTTCCTTTTCCTTCAAAACATCAAGTATTTTGGAAATGTTTCCGTTTTCATATCCCGCATCGAAGGTCAGATACGCTACCTTACGCTCGTCATTGTCGCCTCTTTTATTGTTTATCCATATTGTATCATATTTATTGATGAAAGAAAACTCGGACGGAAGTTTAGGCTGCAAATTCTCAAAATTTCTTTTACAATACCAAGAGTATGCGGTACTTGAAGCGTAAGCGGAAATAATATTCATATTAAATATACTGCAAATTATCAATAACAGAGTTATTATTCTTTTCATAGTTGCTCCTTTCTTTTTATTCATTTTTATATTTCCCCGAAAAAGTTCTAAAACGCATTGAAAAATTTCAATCATAAGGTAAAAAAAGAAAACACCGTAGAACGGTGTTTTCAAAAAATCATTTTGCAAGTTTAATATCGATATAAATCGGTGAATGATCCGAAGCATCGATGATATACTCTGCAATTAAAGTATTGTAATACAGCACCTTAGGCTTTGTTTGCTCCATAAAGGTAATGTGGTCAATCGACTCATATGTGCTTGTACTCACACTTTCGAACAAGGTGTGATACGTCTTGCAGGCTCTGTTGATATGTTTAGCACTATTTTTGGCATCAACAAATCCGGATTCTTTGATGAATGTTTGATATTCCTCAGTGCTCTCTGAAGCGTTATAATCTCCGCAAGCGAATATATCAACCTTATACTTGTCATATAGACTTTGACAGAAGTCAGCCATCTCCTTTGCTTCCGTCATTCGCATCCATTGACGTTCCGCGCCTACATCCCAGTGTGTGCTGAAAACAACATAGCGCTCTCCGGTCGCAATAGACTCAAAAAGTCCCCAGACTATTGAACGCAATCTCTTGGAATTTCCAACCGAGTAATACTCAAGCCCTTCTTCAATAAGCTTGGTGGTTTGAGTATTATAAATCAAAGTTGTATAAGTTCCCTCGCGATGAAGGTTCTTTGTCCTGGTAAATTTATAAATACCGCCTACATTTGTTTCAAGAATTGGATACCATTTGTTTGACACTTCTTGAAGTGCCGCAACGTCTGGCAAATAATTAAGCAAGACGGCAGATACGCGAATATCACGCCCTTCCATAACAGCTCTCGCATCCCACTCTTCAGATAGTATATTGAAGGACATAATTCTTGTATCGGCACCATCGATTAGTGCAGGGTCTTCACCGCCGGTAAATGCATTAAAGGTAAACACTGTTTGTGTCGGAAGGTTCATAGATGAAATATGACCCGATCGGATAAACATATTAACAAACGATTCAACGGCACGAGATAAACCCGCATCTGATTTACCGCAAATAAGTATGCTGCTGTCTGAGGATGCAATAATTGAATCCATCCCGGATAAAGAAGAATAATTGAATTTGAAGCGGTTTTTGTCATTAAGAATGCCAACAATGATTTCGTGCTCTGCTTTGGGTTCTGTTTCAGAGACTACCGTGATCTCAAGACCATAGTTCTTCTTAAAATGTTTTGAAATAGTTTCAGCGTTCTTCTTATACTTGCCATCTGAATCATATACAATTTGAAGTGTATCGGGTATAAATCCTTCTTCAAAGATATTAGTATTGGTGGGTTTACAGATATAGTTTCCGCCGCTATATACAAGATTCCCATTTGTATCGGCAGAAAGCTGACTTATAAAATAATCGAAGCAACTCGAAAGATCGTTATAGTTTGGAGCAACTATAATGATCTTATTGTTGTCACAAACTTGAATAGCATAGTCACCGTAACCAAGATTGTGCTCAGTTATGACCTCGCTTGTTTCTTCCCTGCAAGTAAGACCTATAATTATTTCACAAGCGTCTGCGGGAGGTGCAGAACTCGGCATGGTCCAATCTGCAGAGATCAGAAAGTTCAGTCCATATGCCGCATTCAGTTGATTTTTGAAACCAACGATAAGGTCAACTTCATCTTGAAATGCATCGATAAATCTGATAATCTTATAGATCGGCTCGCCTTTTGATGCTATGATAACATCCGCGGTTTCTTCAATAGTTTCCGAAATTTCAGTTGTATCATTATTTTCAATAATTTCTTGCTGACTTTTTTTACATGAAGTGAAAGCAATACTCGAGATAACAATGATAAAAACTAAAAACAAAGCAATAAATTTCTTCAAAGGTTTATCCTCCGTATTAAATAATATCGAACAACGAGATTTGATCGGTTTCGCTGAGTCCGTCAAGAATACCGTTTGCTCTGAGTGTATCAATAACGCCCTTATTAGCTTTGCCGCGAAGTTTGAGGTCCTCAATTGAAAAGAAGGGCTGCTCGTCACGCGCATTGGTGATATTAAGCGCCGCGTTCAATCCTAGGCCGGGGAGCGCTATCATGGGCATTCTGATATTACCATTTTCAGGCAAGAACTCTCTTGCATCGGAATGTTTAAGGCTTACTGGCAGGAATCGCACTCCGCGAAGCATAGCTTCGTGAGCAAACTGAAGTGCTCCGAAAGTATCTTTATCTTTTGCAGTAGCTTCTTTACCCATCTTATCAATTTCAAGCATTTTGCGATACACAGCGTCGCGTCCCTGAGCTATGATTGTACCGTCAAAGCCATCGGGGGCAACAGAAAGAATTGCACAGTAGAATGCCACAGGCTGATGAACCTTGTACCAAGCAAGACGAATCGCAGACATAACGTAAGCTGCCGCATGTGCCTTCGGGAACATATACTTAATCTTTTTACAAGATGCGATATACCATTCGGGCACATTATGGGCAAGCATATCAGCTTCCCATTCGGGTGTCAGTCCCTTACCCTTTCGAACGCTTTCCATGATTTTGAACGCTGTAAGGTTCTCCATTCCATATCTGATAAGGTCAAGCATAATACCGTCGCGGGTACCTATAACTTTAGAAATATCGCAAATTCCATCTTTAATAAGATCCTGAGCGTTTCCAAGCCAAACGTCCGTTCCGTGGGTAAGACCTGAGATCTGCATAAGGTCCGCGAAGTTTTTAGGTTTAGCATCAACAAGAACGCCCTGAATGAAGTTCGTGCCAAACTCGGGCAAACCGAGTGTACCAACCATCAATCCAAGCATTTTGGTTTCATGCTTGTCCCTTTCCTTCTGCGGTATTCCGAGAGGCTCCGTGGACTCAAAGAGCTCGTAAATACTTCTGTCATTCATAGCAACCTGATCGATCATTATTCCACTATACTTTTCAAGGTATTTGTACTTGGTCGGAATATCATGACCAAGCTCATCGAGCTTAAGGATCGTATCATGCAGATATGAAAACGCAAAGTGTGTTGTGACAATATCGGATTTAGGGTCATCCGCCGGGTGCTGAACGGGGGTAAAATCGTAAACGTCACGGTCTCTGGGAACAACTATAATGCCTCCGGGATGCTGACCAGTTGTTCGTTTAACGCCAACGCATCCATTAATAATTCTGTCAACTTCAGCGCGGCAAAGCTGCTGTCCCTTGCCCTCAAAATATTTCATAACAAAACCGAATGCAGTTTTGTCTGCCAAGGTACCTATAGTACCAGCTTTAAAGACGTTTTCTGCACCAAAGAGTTCCTCTGTGAATTTGTGGACCTTACCTTGGACTTCACCCGAGAAATTTAGGTCAATATCAGGAGACTTGTCTCCCTTGAATCCAAGGAACGTTTCAAAAGGAATATCCTGACCATCCTGTTCAAGCGGAGTTCCGCAAACGGGACAATTCTTTGAAGGCATATCAAAACCCGAACCAGCACCGGTGGGGTTAGAGAAATCGTTGTATTGACACTTTTTGCAATAATAATGCGGAGGCAGCGGATTTACTTCCGAAATTCCCGCCATTGTTGCAACAAAGGAAGAGCCGACAGATCCTCGAGAACCAACAAGATAACCTTGGCTTTCGCTGTAATGAACAAGTCTTTCCGCGATTACATAAAGAACTGCATATCCGTTGGAAATGATCGAGTTCAGCTCGATCTCTAGTCTGTTCTTTACAAGATCGGGTAGATTTTCACTGTACATCGATCTTGCTCGTGTCCAGCATTTTTCACGCAATTCTTCTTCAGCACCTTCAAGATGAGGAGGATAAGAACCTGCGGGAATGGGACGGATTTGCTCAATCGAATCTGCTATATCGTTTGTGTTTTTGACAACTATCTCAAAAGCTTTTTCTTCCCCAAGATATGCGAATTCTTCAAGCATTTCGTCTGTAGTTCGCATATAAATAGGCGTGGGTTTGTCTGCGTCTTTAAACTTAAGACCCGCAAGAAGTATACGACGGTAAAGCTCGTCCTCAGGGTTAATGAAATGTGCGTCGGAGGTGGCTACAACAGGTTTATTTAATTTTTCACCGAGATCAACTATTCTTCTGTTAATGTTTCTGAGAGCCTCTTCGTTAGGAAGTTCGCCTTCTGCCACAAGATACTGATCATTACCTATCGGTTGAACCTCAAGATAATCATAATAGGATGCGATCTCTTCAATTTCAGCGTCGCTTCTATTATCAAGAATAGCGCTGTATAGTTCTCCTGCAGAGCAAGCAGAGCCGATGATTAACCCTTCGCGGTACTTGTCAAGTTGCGATTTTGGAATTCGTGGGGTTCTGTGATAGTAATTGAGATATCCCATCGAGATCAGTCTGTAAAGATTCTTAAGACCGACAAGATTCTTGACGAGAATGATCATATGGTATGTTTTTAACTTCAACGGATCAGCATTGATCTGTATGTCCTTGATCAGCGCAGCGAACTCTTTTATGTCAAATTGCTGCATCTTCTTGACCATTGAGAAGTAGATCATCGTCAGCATTTCTGCATCATCAACCGCTCTATGGTGATTGAAGTTTCCGAGACCGTAATATTTTGCAAGAACATCCAATTTATGAGATTTCAAGTCGGTGTTCAAAAATCTTGAAAGACCTACTGTGTCAAGATAAGGAGCGTCAAATTTTATACCAAGCTTGTTTGCAGCTGCACGAACAAATCCGACGTCAAAATCCGCATTATGAGCAACTAAAAGTGCCTTGCCGCAAAACTCAAGAAATTCAGGAAGAACTTCATTTATCTTTCTTGCATCTTTTACATCCTTGTTTGTTATGGAAGTAAGATTTGTAATTTCCTCTGAAATCTTTGAATCGGGTTTAACAAATGTAGAATACCTATCTACGATTTCACCATTTGCTACTTTAACTGCACCAATCTCAATTATTTCGCAGGTTGCAGAAGACAGACCGGTGGTTTCAAGGTCAAAGATTACAAGGTTATCGTCTATAGGACCGTTGTATTTTCCATAGAGAGGGCTTGCGCTGTCATTGACAAAATAAGCCTCAAGACCATAAATTACCTTAAAACGTTCCTCCCCTTCTTCTGGTTTGGTGAAGTTATACATTTTGTCAAGAGCTATCATTGCCTCGGGAAAGCCTTGTACGTTTCCGTGGTCTGTGATAGCTATTGCCTTATGTCCCCAAGAGGCCGCCGTCTTTACCGCAACATCTGAAGGAATCAATGCGTCCATAGCGGACATGTTTGTATGAAGATGAAGTTCTACGCGCTTAGCGGAAGCGGTATCTTTTCTTTTATGCTTAATGATTGAAGAAACGGCATCCGGAACAATCAAAAGGTCTCCTGATTTGTAGTCTTTCTTTACTGTGCCGATAACAGCAATGCACATACCGTTTGAAACAACATCTGCCAAACCTTTGCACTCTTCTTCGTCATCTCCTTCAATTTTTACTTGAATAGATGCATTTCCATCAAACAATCCAAAAGCAAAATACCATTTCTTGTTTCCAAACTTTGCTTGCTCAAGAATGCAACCGGAAACTGTACCGATAGCGCAAACTTCCCCGCCCGGATGTCTGATCGTTGAGATAGACACGGGAGTTACGGCAAAATCTTCATCGCCCCACTTAAGCTCAGGACACGAAATATCAAATTTGGCTCTTCCGATAGTGCAAATTCCGTCCTCGACGATCGCCATACAATCCTCATCATAAGCGGACCAAATTCTGCTGAGCTGAATTTCCTGCGCGGCTTTCTCATCTTTATCTGATTTGTTATCGGCAGCGTCGCTTTTATTATTGGATTCAGCACGTGAGTGGTTTTCGTATGCCTTCAAAGATTCACGGCACTGATTATTCAGTTCTTCAATAAATTGCTTGTGTTCTTCAGTTTCAAAGTATGGAACATAATCCTCCATCTCTTTGATAACAACTGACATTTTAATCGAAAATTCATTGTATATAATGTCTTCGATTATACGCTGCACCTTTCCGGCAGTCAAAAAGTCTATACCGTTTGAATTAAACGGTATAGAGAATTCCAAAATATTATTTTTAAGTGTATAATCACAACTGATAAAAAATCCTTTTGTGATTTCACCGATTCTCTCTGTTTCTATAATGATTTGAGGTATGTAATCGTAAGAAAACAGTTCAGCAGGATATTTAGGCACAAATCTGACAAGATACTTACCGTCATACGCGCGTCGAATCTCATCCTCTGCGTCATAAAGAAGAGGTTTGGAAACAATCTTGTTCAGAGGAACATCAATTTCGAAGAAATCGGATCTTTTTTTTGATTTTCTGACTTGATATTCCTTGACAGAATCAAAAAATTCGCCAATTTCTTCACTTGGTGTATATTGTTTAAATAATTCTCTAAGAGTTTTCATTTTATACTGCATATTCATTCTTGATATATTCTATCAAGGATTTTACAATGTTATTTTCGTCTATCTTGTGAATTATCTGTCCCTTTTTGAAAAGCAAAGCCTCGCCGATTCCACCTGCAATTCCGACATCGGCTTCACGTGCTTCTCCGGGACCATTAACAACGCATCCCATCAACGCAACCTTAATCGGGATATCTGTGAGTTTTTCGGACTTTGCAGCTTTCTCAAACTCTTTAACAAGTGCTACGAGATCTATTTTTGTTCTGCCGCAGGTGGGACACGATACAATATCCATTCCCTGATGACCTTCGCACCCAAGTGAGCGCAAAATATCCTTTGCTGCGTATACTTCGGCTTCGGGATCCTCGGTCAGCGATATACGAACCGTGTCACCAATGCCAAGATGAACTAAAGTAGCGATAGCTTCGGCGTTTTTAATGATACCCATGCGGCTGCTTCCCGCCTCAGTAACACCGATATGAAGCGGATAATTACAATGCTCGGAAACATATTTGCAAGCTTCAATTGCATTGGGGACGACAGAGGATTTGACAGAAATAACTATGTCATCAAAATCATATTTGTTTAGTAAGCGGATATGGCCAAGCGCACTTTCATAAAGCGCTTCGGGAGTAGGCGCACCGTATTTAGCAAGAAGTTCTTTTTCAAGAGATCCGCCGTTAACTCCAATTCTAATTGGAATTCCTTTTGAGGAACAAGCTTTAGCAACAGCGGATACTCTGGATTCATCACCAATATTTCCGGGATTGATGCGGATTTTATCTACTCCGCATTCAACAGAACGAAGAGCAATTCTATAGTCGAAATGAATGTCAGCAACGATCGGGATATCGGGACGTCTTTCCTTGATATAAGCAATGGTTTCTGCGGCCTCAATTGTAGGTATGGCAATACGAACTATATTACAACCGGCAGAATGTAGCTTTACAACTTGAGAAAAAGTTGCTTCTTTGTCAAGAGAGTCGGTATTTGTCATAGATTGTATAGAAATTCTTGATCTTCCGCCAATATCTACATTGCCGACTTTTACAAGTTTTGTACTTTTACGTTCCATTTTTCACTCCGTAATACTAAATCAGAATAGTTTAAAAATGTCCTTAAATGTTATGATGAGCATAAATGCCATCAAAATTAGAAGACCGGCAGCATTAATATAACCTTCCACGGTTTTATTTATTGGTTTACGTGTCAACGCTTCCCACCATAAGAACATCAGTCTGCCTCCATCTAAGGCCGGCAAAGGCAAAAGATTCATTATTCCAAGATTTACTGAAAGCAAAACCCAAAGATACAGAACGCTTTCCCAGCCGTTAGCTATAGCATCTCCAACGAGTTCAGTCATACCGATGGGACCCGATACTGCATCCAAACCAAATCTGCCTCTGATAAGATCGGCAAGCGAATCCCATACCATTTTTGCAGTCGAGTAGGTACGCCAGAATGTGTGGGAAAGGATTGTTCCAAAGCTTCTTTCAGTTTCGCCGATTCCGTAGAATTGCATATCATAACTGCCTAAAACTACACCGCTTTCCTCGAAAGTAGGAAAAACAATGTCTTCCAGTACAATTTTTGTTCCGTCACGGACAACGGTAAGGTCAAGAGGTTCGTATCCTTGATAGGTTATTTCATAAACGACTTCATTGCCTGTGTGAGTGCTTACTCCGTTTACTGCAACAATTTTGTCATTGATCTGCAATCCGCAATCATCGCTTGTGGCATTATCAAAGAAAGCCGCAACGATATTGGTTGCCGGTACTGTGAGAGCTACAAGTACGAACATTCCTACAAACCCGACGATCAGATTTGTCAGGGGGCCGGCAAGAACAGTAGAAATTCTGCGCCAAACATTTTTGTTGCAAAAAGCATTAACGTCATCCGAAGCTTCATCTTCCCCTGCCATACTGACAAATCCACCAATAGGAAGTGCTCTGACGGAATATCTGATGCCGGACTTTTTTGATACTCTTGAGAATATCTTGGGTCCCATTCCTATCGCAAATTCGTTAACTGTGATCTTGTTAAGTCTGGCAACAAGGAAATGTCCGCCTTCGTGTAAAAAAACCAATATGCTCAATAAAGCAAGCGTCAGTAAAAGATATAAAATGATCATAAATAATTACCAATAGTTTATTTGCGTACAAGATATTCGTCTGCCATTTGAGCAGCCGTTGCAACGCAATTAAGAATTTCTTCAAGTGATGTGCTATTTGAAGCTTGCTTCATTTCTGCACAAATATACTCAAGCGTGTCAAAAATATCAGTAAACTTAATTTTTCCTTCAAGGAAACGTGTTACTGCGACTTCGTTTGCAGAATGAAGAACCGCGGATGCTGCACCACCCAAAGAAAGGGATTCTCTTGCAAGTCTCAAAGGAATAAATGTATCTTCATCAGCATCTGCAAAAGAAAGCTTACCAATTTTTGCAAGATCAAGGGGAGGAATAACCGCGTGATGACGGTCCGGGAGTTCAAGTGCATACTGAACACAGTGACGCATATCGGGCACAGACAGTTGAGCAATAACCGAATTGTCTATATATTCGACCATCGAATGAATAATGCTCTCTCTGTGAACGATTACGTCAATTTTATCCCCGGGAATTCCAAACAAGTGCGATGCCTCGATCACCTCAAAGCCTTTGTTCATCAAAGTGGAACTATCGATCGTAATTTTGGCACCCATTTTCCAAGTGGGGTGATTGAGAGCTTGTTCCCTCGTGATATCAGTGAGTTCTTCTCTTTTCTTACCGAAGAAAGGACCGCCGGATGCAGTAACAATAAGGCGTTTTACTTCCTCGTTTTTACCACATCTGAGGCACTGTGCAATGGCGCAATGTTCACTATCAACAGGAGTAATCTCTACACCTCGCTCCTTTGCGGTTTTCATTACAATTTCACCCGCAATAACAAGAGATTCTTTGTTTGCAAGTGCGAGATTCTTTCCAGACTCGATAGTAGCAAGCGTCGGCTTGAGACCCGGGGTGCCGATAATGGAATTTATAGCAAAATCAGCATCCGTATCAGAGATCATTTCACAAATTCCGTCAATACCCGAATAGATCTTGACAGGAAGATCGCGCGTGCGAAGCTTTAATTCAGCGGCAGCGGCAATATTTGTCATTGCGGCACAAGTTGCTCCGAATTCTCTGATCTGCTCTTCAACTTTTATAAAATTATTATTTGCACAAAGTGCACGGACATCATAATTCTGTGCCCGTGCAACATCTGCTGCCTGAATTCCGACAGAACCTGTGGATCCAAGCAAAATGATTGATTTTTTCATTCTATATACTCTGTTTTAAAAAATGTTAGTTACCGATAAAAACATCAGTAAAACTATAGCAATTGATATCAATGAGTCAAAACGGTCAAGAACGCCTCCGTGGCCCGGCATCAATCTACCAAAGTCTTTTATCCCGGACGCTCGCTTAACAGCTGAGAACAAAAGGTCGCCTGTCACAGCTACCAAAGCACATATAAATCCGCAAACCGCAATTAACACATACGACTTGATTTGATAATCAAAAAATACTTCAAGTAATTTTGCATACATAATAAATGCTACTATGCAGAAAACAACACCGCCAATGGCACCTTCTATAGTTTTCTTTGGGCTGACCGACGGAAGCAATTTATGGTTGCCAAACAGCAAACCCGTTATAAGAGCACATGAATCTGTTACCCATGCTGCTACAAATGCAAAGAACATAATATGCCATGTACCGTCTGTTATATCAGCGAGCAATATCAAAGAAGTAAAACCGGAAACAGCGAACATTGAAAAGAACCAAGTTGAGATAACTTTTCCAAGTTCAGGTTTCTCTTTCATAAATGTATATACAATCAACACCAATAAAGAACATGTAAAAATGAAGGGAAAAATTATTGCATATACTCTGGTGTCATCAACATATCTTGCCAGTATCGGAAGAATCGACAAGGGATACATTGATATTGAGAGCGGTATGTTTTTGTGTAAACCGTTACAACGTAGCATTTCATATATCGCTCTGACTGAAAGGAACGCTGCAAAAACCACGAATAAAGGCGTGCCCGAAAAATATATGCACGGCAGAACGACCAACAGAAATACTATTGATGATATTGTTCTAACTAACATAGACTATACCTTTCCATATCTCCTCTGTCGAGTATAAAACTCCTCGACAGCCTTATCAATATCCTTTGAACTCATATCCGGCCAAAGAGTGTCTGTGAAATAGAATTCCGAATATGCAGATTGCCACATCAAAAAGTTGGAAAGACGCATCTCACCGGCAGTTCTGACTATCAGGTCAGGGTCAGGGATTCCTGCAGTATACAGTTCCGAAGTAATATCATCGGAAGTAACAGAGGTCTTCCCTTGCTGCATAAGATTGTTAAATGCGTGCACTATTTCATCTTTACCGCCGTAATTAAGAGCAATTGATAATACCAGCGAATTATTTTTGGTAGTATCTTCAAGCCGTCGAGCCTTCTCGGCGAAAGAATGTTCAAGCTTGCTCAAATCTCCGATGAAACGTAATTGGATATTATATTCCTTCGCGGATTTTTCGCATTCGTCAAGGTAAGAATCAAGAAGCTTCATAATTGATTGTACTTCTTTTTCCGGTCTCGACCAATTTTCTGTCGAAAAAGCATATACAGTAACATATTTGATTCCTATGTCACCGCAGTATTTGACAACTTTGCGAAAGGCTTCAGCGCCGTAGCGGTGACCGAAGCGACGCGGCATTCCTCTGCGCTCAGCCCATCTGCCATTGCCATCCATTATAAATGCAATGTGCTGAAGCCTTTCATCAACTTTATAACTATTATTCATAGTAATTAAAGCGACATAACTTCCTTTGTCTTCTTAGCGGTAACGTCATCAACGACCTTGATGTACTTATCGGTAAGATCCTGAATCGACTTCTCGGAAGCCTTCTGTTCATCCTCGGTCATCTCGCCGTCCTTCTTCATCTTCTTGCACTTATCAATAGCGTCACGGCGAATGTTTCTTACAGAAACCTTAGCATTCTCGCCTTCTTTCTGAACCTGCTTTGCAAGCTCCTTACGACGCTCTTCTGTGGGCTGGGGGAATACGAGTCTGATTACACGACCATCGTTTGCGGGCGTGATACCGATGTCTGAAGCAAGGATAGCCTTTTCCATAGCTTTGAGTGTAGACATATCATAAGGGGTAATGGTTACAGTCTTGGAGTCGGTAGCCTTAACGTCAGCCATTGTGTTAATGGGAGTGGGAGCACCATAGTACTCAAAATTGATGCCGCTTACAAGCATCGGATTTGCTCTGCCTGCTCTGATAAGAGAAAGAGCGTTTTCGTAAGAGTCAATAGACTTCTTCATTTTTTCTTCGTAAGATTTGCAATCGAGTTTCATTTTGTAGATCCTCCGTTTTTATGTAAAATTATTTTATTTAACTATTTTAGTGCCACGCGATTCGCCGCGGATGGCTTTTACGATATCTGCAGTATCGGAAAGTCTGAATGCGAAAGCGTCAGGTCCGAATTCGGAGCCAAGAGCAGACGCCGCAAGGTCGATTCCCTTGAGATTTCTCGAAATCATCTCGGAATAACTGATCTCCTCAAAGAAAACAGCGTTTCTGTCTTTCTTGGGATCTCTGTCATAAATTCCGTCAATATTCTTTGCAAGAAGGAATACATCTGCGTTGATCTCATTTGCTCTGAGAATGCCTGCTGTGTCAGTTGAGAAATATGGGTTACCCGTTCCGCCGGCAAAGAAAACAATATTACCTGCAGTCAATGCTTCACGTGCGGAATCAGCGGAATATCTTTTTGCATAAGGTTCCATAAATGTCGATGTCAAAACTAGAGCTTTTCCGCCAGCTCGGATCACGGCATCTTTTGCGGCAAGCGCATTGATAATGGTACCAAGCATACCCATGCTGTCAGCGGTAGAGCGATCCATATCACCACTGCTTCTTCCGCGCCAAATGTTTCCTGCACCGATTATGACACCTATCTCAACGCCATCGTTAGCTAAAGAAACAAGCGTGCGTGCTATTTCATCGAGAAAATCGAAATTGATTATAGATCCATCACCGGAGATCGCTTCTCCGGAAAGCTTGAGCAAAACTCGCTTATATTTGTAGTCGGGCATGTTGAAAACCTCACATATTTGCAATATATATTATTTTATCTTATTTTATGCGATTTGTAAATAGATTTTTGTAAATTTATATGTAAAAGAGTAAAAAAATTTCCGCTTGCATAAAAAATGCAAGCGGAAATACAAAATTAGTTTTTGCCGGTGAGCTTTGCGATCTCTTCTGCGAAGTTATCTTCTCTCTTCTCGAGACCTTCGCCCTTCTCATAAAGAACAAAATCAACAACCTTGATCTCGCCGCCAAGTCTCTTGCCCTCGGTCTCGAGGTACTTGCCAACGGACATATCGTCTTCCTTGAAGAAGGACTGGTCGAGGAGGCAAACATTCTCGTAGAACTTGCCCATCTTACCGATAACGATCTTCTCAAGGATAGCATCGGGCTTGTTAGCATTCTTAGGATCGTTCTTAAGAGCTGCAACCTGGATGTTCTTCTCTTCCTCAATAACGCTTGCGGGAACTTCCTCACGGCAAACGTAGGTGGGGGGAGAACCTGCTGCGATCTGGAGAGCAATGTTCTTTGCAACTGCTGCGAACTCATCGTTGTTAGCAACTGCATCGTCAGCTGTGAAGCGAACGATAACGCCTGCAACGCCTGCACCGTGGATGTAAGTGCTGGTGATACCCTCACGGATAACAAAACGACGGATGGTGATCTTCTCACCGATGGTGAAGATCATTTCCTTAAGCTTAGCGTCAACGGTGATCTCAGAACCATCGAAGTTAGCAGCGATAAGCTCTTCAGCGTTAGCGGGCTTGATAGCAATAATGGTACGGAGAAGTCCCTTTACGAACTCCTTGAATGTATCGTTCTTTGCAACGAAGTCGGTCTCAGCGTTAACCTCGATCATTGCGGAAACATTGCCGTCCTTGAGGATGTCAACAACGCCCTCTGCAGCAATTCTGCCTTCCTTCTTAGCGGCAACAGCAAGGCCTCTCTCACGGAGAACCTTCATAGCCTTTTCCATATCGCCTTCAGCTTCAACAAGTGCCTTCTTGCACTCCATCATACCGATACCGGTCTTAGCGCGGAGAGCAGCAACGTCTTTTGCATTAATAGTAGCCATTTTATTACTCCTTAAAATTTAATACAGAAAATATGGATTACTCAGCGTCTGCGGACTCTGCAGCCTCAGGAGCGAGCTGCTCGCCCTGCTTACCTTCGATAACTGCATCAGCGAGTACGGAGGAGATGAGCTTGATAGCGCGGATAGCGTCATCGTTACCGGGGATGATGTAATCTGCATCATCGGGATCACAGTTGGTGTCAACGATAGCGATTACGGGAATGCCAAGCTTCTTAGCTTCCTTAACAGCGTTAGCTTCCTTCTTGGTATCAACGATAAATACTGCAGCGGGGAGCTCGGTCATAGTCTTGATACCGCCGTAGTTCTTCTCAAGGTCGATCATTTCCTTGTTAAGAGCAGCAGCTTCCTTCTTGGGGAGCATATCAAAGGTGCCGTCCTCGCTCATCTTGGTGAGGGTGTTGAGTCTGTTGATGGACTTCTTGATGGTCTTGAAGTTGGTCATCATACCGCCGGGCCAACGAACGTTAACGTAGTACATACCGCATCTCTCTGCCTCTTCCTTGATAGCATCGGCAGCCTGCTTCTTGGTACCAACGAAAAGGATGTTCTTGCCTGCAGCAGCAACTTCCTTAGCGTATGCATATGCCTCGTCGATCTTGTCAACGGTCTTTGCAAGGAGACTGATGTAAAGGCCGTTACGCTCGCTGTAGATGTACTCCGACATCTTGGGGTTCCATCTTCTGGTGTGAGGTCCGAAATGGACGCCTGCTTCAAGCAGCTGTTTCATGGTGATTACTGACATTTTACTGTCCTCC
>JAGBRZ010000199.1 GCA_017632155.1 Clostridia bacterium | reverse complement strand
CTTTCGCAGGTCATCTTGACCCCAAGGAAAATCATGACGGAGATTATACAGGTATTAACACGGATTTACTTTCGCAAGTGTTGAAGGATCACCCGGATAAGAGAATATTTCTTTGCGCACATGATCTTCGCGTGCCGCAGGAAGGGGAATCCTCCCGCGATTTGATCTATGAAAACAGGCGTATTATTTGCGCATTTACGGGACATACGCATAGAGATAATACATTGCTCCTTCCCGAATCCTGGCGATGCTTACCGCTGTTTTATTGTGGAGATTTTTCATACAACGGCAAATCTCAGGAGATCAAAAACTGGGGATACCGTATTCTTGATCTTTCGGGTGAAGCTCTTTCTACAGAATACATCCGAGTTTGATTCATTTTATTGAATATATTATACCCGACGGGAAGAAAGAGCCGCTTGACAATGGGAGTGTTTTTTAGGCATAATATACCCAAAAAGCACATCTTCAAAAATGAAAAAAAGGATGTTCAGATTATGGATAATAAAAAATATGGTGATTTGTTTATGAATGCCTCAGAAAAAATTTTGAAAAACCCTATTGATGATGGATGGTATGCGGATCCGGAGGCTCGAATTTATGAAGGAATGTATGTGATTTACGCTACGCGTTCCTTGCCTTTTGATGAGCAGAAGAATCAGGTTTGCTTTACTTCTGCCGATTTGGTCAATTGGGAGAAGCACGAGGATATCATCGATATGAGCGGTTTTCCTTGGGCGACCCGAGCTATTTGGGCTCCTACTGTTATTGATAAGGATGGAAAGTATTACTATATTTTTGCTTCGGGCGATATTCACAGCGAGGAAACAAAGGGTGGCTTGGAGATCGCTGTTTCAGACTCGCCTGTCGGACCTTTTCGTGCTTTGATGGATAGCCCCCTTGTGAATGGCTTTCATCACGGGGCACAGCCCATTGATGCGCATCTTTTCAAGGATGATGACGGCACGATCTATCTTTTGTACGGCGGTTGGGGACACTGCAATATTGCAATCATGAACGAGGAAATGAATGGATTTGTTCCGTTTTCGGACGGTGAGATATTCAAGGAAATCACGCCTCCCGACTATGTGGAAGGACCATGTGTCTTTAAGCGCGGTGAGGAGTATTATTTTATGTGGTCCGCAGGTAATTGGAGTGCCGGAACTTATCACGTTAACGTTGCTCGCGCAAAATCGCTTTTCGAGGATTTCAGCAATTACAGAACCATTCTCCAAACTGGGGACTGTGAGTTTGCCAACGGTCCCGGTCATAACGGGTACTTCTATCTTCCTGAACAGGACAGATATCTGATGGTGTACCATCGTCACCACAACTCTATCCGCGCCGGTAATGCTCGTTTTATGTGCATAGACGATATGCCTTTTGATGAAAACGGAGATATTTTGCCGATCAAGATGACTCGGGAGTGGAAGATGACATTTTAAGGCGATTTTGATATCATGAGAAAAAGGAGGGACACTTATGAAACAAAATAAATCAAAGATACAAAGAAAATTTGGCTTGTTTTCTTTGTTTGTTTCCTCTTTTCTTATAGTATTTGTAGGTTTTGTTATAATCTATGTTGGAGCGGTTACCATCAATTGTCTGTTTAATGGATTTGATGGTTTTGTATCTAAGCTTTGCGACCTGCCGTACTTGTTATATCTCTTGCTTTCATTGATTCTTTCGATAGTGTTCATTTTAAGAATAAATCGGGCAACAAAAGCATAGTATTACATAATTTCGTACGGCATTCCCCTTATTATAGGGCGAGGGCTTACTCCCGCCGCAAAACTATGATAAAATAAAATTCAAATCATCAATATTATTTGTGAGGTACTTATGTATTATAAGATCGGACTTTCAACCCCTTGCGGACATATTACGGAAGAAAACTTGGCTTCCTTTCGCGCGGCAGGACTTTCTGTTATGGAAATTTCCGACGGTATGGAAGGATATGCTTGCTTTGATTATGATAACGCGCGTACACTTGCGGAAAAATACGACATAAAATTACATTCCATGCACTTACCCTTTATGCCTTTTACGGAAATAGACATTTCTGCACCCTCGCTTGCAGACAAAACTGTTGAATATTATCGCGGATTGATAGAAAAAGGCGCTTCGATTGGTATTAAAATTTTCGTATTACACCCAAGTGGGGAGCCGATCAAGGAAGAAAGAGGTGTTCGTATGGAAACCGCGAAAAAGAGCCTTGCGCGTCTTGCAGAAATTGCAAACGTAAACGGTGCGGTGATCGCGGTGGAAAATCTCCCCCGAACCTGTCTTGGAAAAAATTCAGCGGAAATCGCGGAGCTTCTTTCTGCTCATGAGGATTTGCGTGCTTGTTTTGATACCAATCACCTTCTTTCGGAACCGCTCGCAGATTTTATGAGAAATATTAACAACAAAATCATTACAACGCATATTTCTGACTACGATTTTGTAAACGAGCGCCATTGGTTGCCCGGCGAAGGCAAAATCGATTGGCAGGAGGTGCTTTCCATCCTTGCCGAGATAGGCTATCAAGGTCCTTGGGTGTATGAATTGTCTTTTGTATGTCCGAAAACAATTCTGCGTGATCGCTCGCTTTGCCATGCTGACCTTATGCTCAATGCCGAAGAGCTTTTCGGCGGTAAAAAACCAACGGTCATTTCCCAGCCCAAACCGAATCTGGGTTGGTGGGAATAACGGCATCTTTTTTTAGTTAAATTCGAGGATAAGGCGGTATTGATATCCATGAAAACAATAAAAGGTACCTGGTTTGAATTCAGACATCACAATAAGCCTGAGGGCAAGTATTGGAATCCCATCTGCCGCAGATTTACGGACGAGCAATGGCGCGCGAAGGTCAGAGAAATGTACCATATGGGTATGGAATACGTTGTTTTGATGTGTTCCTCTCTCGTTTACGAGAATGAAGCGGAGGCATATTTCGAAACCGATATTTTTCCTTTTCCCGAAGATATGGTTTGCAATGATCCTATCGGGGTCTTGCTTGATGAATGTGATAAATGCGATATGAAGGTATTCGTTTCCTGCGGCTTCTACGGCGTATGGACTCACACCTATGAAAATATGACCTCTCCCGAGGTAACCGCGCGCGCCTTCAAGGCGATGGATGAGCTTTGTGCGCAGTACGGAAGCCATAAGAGCTTTTACGGCTGGTATTTTCCAGATGAAACCTGTATAAAAGGTCATTTTCTCGAAGAATTCATTACATACGTCAATGCTTACAGCGCACACGCGCACAAAATCGCGCCTCATACAAAGACCTTGATCGCTCCTTACGGGACGAACATTCTTGTTGCAGACGAGGAGTATGTGGAGCAGCTTAAGCAACTTGACGTGGATATCATCGCCTATCAGGATGAGATCGGTGTTCGCAAATCCACCCCCGATCAGACGGGCGCATACTATAAGGCTCTTCGTGCCGCACACGATGCGGCGGGCAGAAGCGCACTTTGGGCAGATATGGAGGTGTTTGAATTTGAAGCGGACGTATACCGTAGTGCTTTGATTCCGGCTTCTATGGATCGTGTGGAAAAGCAGCTTGAGGCGATCTCTCCTTACGTTGACGTTGTGCTTTGTTATCAATATCTCGGTATGTTTAACGAGCCGTCTACCATTGCATATTGCGGACATCCCGATTCCGTAAGATACTTTGAAGAATATCAAAAATTCAGAAAAAAGCACGAAATCGTTGAAAAAACATTGGAAAATTGAAAAAATCAGTAAAAAACGGAATGTCTATCTATTTTGAGTAAATTTCAATAAAAAGGACGAAGAATTGTTAAATTCTTCGTCCTTTTTCGTTGCGGAAGGAATACATGAAATCGTTCAAGGGGTGGGGCAAATGACGATGTTTATCCTTGGCCGACGAATTTTATTAGCGGAACGGGATCGTTTTTTTCTCTCCGGCGGCAAGATGAATGTGGCACATTTTTTTGCCTGCCAGCAGAATATCCGTATCCAATGTGCGATGTGCGTGTACGGTCACTTCTACCTGTTCGGGAATATTCCATGCGATATCGATCTTGCCCTCGGGAAAGACCATTCCGCGGACGGAACCGGCGTGCAGTTTTTTCGGTAGCGCAGGCAGGATAGACAAAGCATCCTTCTGTCTGCAGAATATCATTTCCTGGATGGCGTTGACGGTGCCGAAAACCGCATCCAGCTGGACGGGAGGATTACCCCAGGGGAGAGTGATCCCCATGCCGCGCCAATCATTCGCAATGGTGAAAAGAGAGTCCAGAAGCACGCTTTTTGCCATGATATCCAGACATTCTGCAGCTTTTTCTCCTTCACCAAAACGGGCGTAGATACCTGCCATATGTGTCAGAGACCAATTGGATTGGCTTCCGAGCTTACGGAGATCTACGGCTTTCCGGAATGCTTCAAACAGCGAGGGATCGTTTTGCGCCGTTACCTCCATGCCGGGAAAAACGGGATAAATATGAGAAAGGTGTCTGTGGGCGTAATTATCTTCCAGATTCGGATGCATCCATTCCTGTACGGCGCCCTCGCGATTGATAAAATACGGAGGAATCTTTTCAAGGAGCTCGCGGAAGGAAGGAGCTTCTTCGATATACAACCCTGTGATTTCGATGCCGTCAAGGAGGTTTGTGAGCAATTCCTTCATGATTGCAAAATCCATAGTGGCGTTCTGAACGGCAGGGCATCTGTGTCCGGTGGCAGATTGCGTGGGGAGATCAAAGAGATTTTTTGGGGTGTTTTCGGGGGAAACGGAAGGATACAGTCGCGCGACTCCGTTTTCTATGACGGTGTATTCGCGCAAGAAGAGTGCCGCCTCATACATGAAGGGAAGGATTTCCTCCCTTAAAAGCTTTTCGTCTCCTGTGTAAACGTAATATTCCCAAAAATGACGGCAAAGCCACCCTGCGCAACCGATCCAGTTGCTGATTACCGCCACGGGAACGCAAAGACCGGCGGAATGGGGCGTGGTGTATGCGGAAATCCAGATTCCCTTCATTCCGAAAACCTGTCGGGCGCATTCGCGGAATTTATCGATTTTGTCAGTATAGTAGTGAAGCAGAGCGGGAATCGCATAGGAAAGTCCGCCTGCCATGGTATGCCAATAGGTCATTTCCACGTTTTCGTTGGCAACGTACTGACACCATTGCAGATGATCGTCACCGTGCCAAAGTCCGTAAAGCGGTACGGGATTGCCATCCTTGGCTGCGGCGGAGATAAATAAATATCTGCCGAATCGCCACAGACGTTCCAGCAGAGCGGGAGATGCCACGTCGTCGTATGCCTCCTCGAGCATACGCTCGTTGGAAACGGCAAATGCGGTGTCTTCTTCCAGCTCTATGGTTACGGCATCGTACAGAGGTGTGTGCAGGGCAGTATGCTTTTTCAGCAGGGAATTATAGGTTTCTCCGCAGAATTTGGGGATTTCTGCTGATGAACCATTGGAGGAGCATCGGATCAGGATCATATATTCCTGCCCTGTGACAACAAGCTTCTTTTCCGATACTTCGGAGGCAAATTCTCCTATAAACTGCAAATTTGCGGCTGATTTCCCGTTTTGTGCCGTTCGGATGATGCGATTTTTCGTGGTTTCCCATGAACCTGTTTCTTCAAACAAACGGAAATCATATGTGGTCGTGAACGGCTTTTCGGCACTCATGCGGATGACCGAAATATCGCTGTCGCGAGAGACGAACATATCTCTGCGGTACCGACATCCGTTCACCGTAAATTCGACAAAGGCTTCTCCCGTGCGCATATTTACGCCTCGTCGATAGTGGCGGAACATACCGTCGGGAGTGAATTTCAAATCCAGCCATCCCAATGGGTAGGGTGACTCGCAATACGCAAAATATCCTTTTTCGCGCAACGCGTGCAGGATGTTATCTTGATTTGCGGAAACATAATCCTCCCGATCAATGAAATCCCGCATTTTTTGAAAGGTTTCCGTGATATCCGGAACGGATCCACCGTCTCCCTTGCCATGCCAAAGGTCGTGACGGTTAAATTGAATGCTTTCATCGGCAATCGCACCCGGTACGAGTACACCTGTGAGACCGTTGCCAAGGGGAAGTGCCTCGCGCCATAGCTCACCGTGCCAGGAAGCGGGCTTGTGCATTGTATAAATATGTCTGTTCATGGATATACCTCACATATTAGATGGTTTTACGACTTTTTCTGTCGTACGCATCGTTTTCTTTTTCCCTCATTATAACATAATTTTCTACCGAAGGCAAGGATGCTCTTTTGCTTTTTTCCTTGCGATTCCCATGCGTTTGAAAGGGCTCAAGCTTTTTGACTACGCAAGCGAGAATCATCATGAAAAATTATAAAAATATCAATACGGCGCCGATTCATTCGGGAAAGGCTCTGACAACCGAAATCGTTGCGGAAAAAAATCTTTCGATCGACCGTGTCACAAGCGGTGAAATTTTGTTGCCGTGGGTGCAGGGCGGTTGTTCGGACGGGAAGCACCTCTATGAATTCATGATCAGCAAGGATTCTCTCCACTGTGTGATCGTGAAATACGATCTTTCCACGCAGAAGGTCATTGCCTTCAGCGAGGATCTCATGCTCGGTCATGCCAACGACGGTGCTTACAATCCCAATGACAATACGATTGCCATTACACATTGTTGCGATCTTGTTTCGCCGACCTCCAATATCATGTATATTGTAGATGCGGAAACCTTAACGCTCGTAAAAACCCATACGCTTCCGAAATTTGACCTTTATGAAATTACCTATAACGAAAATACAAGGCAGTATATCACAACGAGCGAATCGGAAATGCATTATTGGGACGAGGATTTCCGTCTTCTGGACGTAAAGCCGATCTCGATCACACCGAACTGGCCTTCCCAAGGGATTGACTGTGACGGGGAATACGTTTACCGTTTGGAATGTTATATCAGAAAAAACGAAAAGGGCATCACGGTTGAGATGCTGAACAATATCCGCGTGAACGACGTGACGACGGGCGAGGAGGTTGCTATCATTCCTTTGAATATGGGGCTGGAATCCGAAAATCT
>JAGBRZ010000198.1 GCA_017632155.1 Clostridia bacterium | reverse complement strand
TAGTGAATTACGCCATTTATTGTCGGTGAAATTACCGTCATTCGGTGTACTTTTCGCTGATTTACGCAGAAAATAACCCCAAACTTATGTTGGATCATACTTATGTCTGAACCTACTTAAGCTTGGAGTCACACACGACTTGTGCACGAAAATTTTTTTGAAAAAACAGGGGGGGGGCATACCCCCGGGGGCGCTGAGCCGATTTGTTCTAAAGAGGATATTTCGGTTTGTTCGTTGATATACTGCGTTTGCTAAAGTAAAAAAACGGGGACCAAAAACGGGGATTTTCGGCGTATCCGAGGTCCTCACCAATCAAAAACGGGAAAATCAACTGCAAAAACGGGGGCTTTTTCCAAAAAACGGGGAAATGACATCAAAAAACGGGAAAACGAAGGAGGCGTTTACACATGAGAAACGACAAAAATCATTCCGGACGCTGCACCAAGCAGACGTTCAACAAGCACCCCAGTATATGCCGAACATACAGTCCAATACAACTTGCCTACGCCGAGCAATTGGAAGCTGACCCAGCCGTGAAAGAGTTTCAGTGTAATGTACCGTTACAAGACTTTGAGTTAACTGACGGTTCGTACACAACAGACTTTTTATACACAAGGATTGACGGCGACAAAGCAGTGCGGGAAACTGTTTGCCGCAAAAAACTTTCTCTTCCCCGAACTGCACAACAGTTGGATGCCAGCAGAAACTATTGGCTTCGACACGGGATTACCGACTGGGCCATTGTGATTGAAACGGAGGATAGCGCAAATGAAAAAGAATGATGTGCTCAAATGTGAAGATGCTCTTGTGCGGGTATTGGCTATTGAAGGGGAACAAGTTTTGATTATTAACTGCGTTAAACCGACGATGCCCCAGTGGATCTCCGCCATTAGCCTGAAAGAATGGGAACTCTGCGCCGAAGGTGAGTATCCCATACCTGATGCGTGGAGGCTGCGACCCGAAGAAGAAATAATGACAGAACAGCGAAAACTTATGCACGAGCGGTTTACTCTCATTGCGCCGGTGCTTCCATTTATACACAAGGATTCCATGCGGTCTGTCATAATCCAGCAAGTAGCCGAAATGAACGGCGTGAGTAAGCAAACCGTGCGGAAATACCTGTGTCTGTATCTTGCCAGCCAGAAAATCGAATCTCTTGCACCGGGAAGCTTGTGTGCAGAAAAGCCTCTGACCCCTGATGAGAAAAACTTCCGATGGGCACTCAATCGTTATTTTTATACACAACGGGCATGCTCTCTGACGACAACCTATACCCTTATGCTCAAAGAACGGTACGCAGATGTCAATGGACAGTTGATTCCCGGGTATCCCCCTTTTCATCGTTTTCGGTATTACTACCAGAAGACCAGAAACCGAAAGCAAGAAATAATTGGCAGAGAGAGTCTTACCACCTACCTGCGTAACTACCGTCCCTTGTTGGGAGATGGTGTACAAGAGATGGCACCCAATGTTGGAATGGGAATGCTCGATGCTACGGTATGCGACATTTACTTAGTTGATGAAAGTGGTGCCTTGGTGGGCAGGCCGGTGCTTACCGCATGTGTTGACGCCTTCAGCGGAATGTGCTGTGGATACTCCCTTGGGTGGGAAGGCGGCGTTTATAGTCTCCGGGGGCTAATGCTTAACACGATTTCTGATAAAGTAGCATGGTGTCGGGAGCGTGGAGTTTTCATTGAGCCAGGGCAGTGGCCAAACTGCGGACTACCTGGCGTCATGTTGACAGATATGGGCAGCGAATATAAGTCTGATACATTTGCTCAACTGGCAGAATTAGGGGTCAAGGTTTCCAATTTGCCTCCTGCGCGACCCGATTGCAAATCCCGGGTAGAAAAGTTCTTTGATGTTGTGCAGCAATTGTACAAGAAGCATTTGAAATGGCGTGGTGTTGTTGAGCCTGATTATCAGGAACGAGGCGCCAGAGATTACCGGCTTGACGCTTGTTTGACCATAAAAGACTTCGAGAAGATCCTGCTGCATTGCATTGTGTATTATAACTCCCAGCGAATCGCCGAAAATCATCCATACACAGAAACTATGCTGGATGTAGGAGTCAAACCCAATGCCAGCGCTATCTTCTCTTGGGGACTCACTCAGCTCGGTGCTAATTTCATTGAAGTAACCCCGGAACTGCTGGTGATGACTTTGTTGCCACGCACCAAAGCACGATTCACCCGAAAGGGGCTGATTGTCAATGGCCTTCGTTATCGTCATGATGCCTACACAGAGCAATATCTTCGGGGAGGTGATGCTGTTGCAGCATATAATCCAGATGATGTTACCCAAGTGTGGCTATTGGAAAACGGTGCATTTATCCCTTTCCAGCTAATCGAACAACGATTCTCAGGTAAGACATTGGATGGCGTCAAGCAGATGCAAACTGCGCAAAGTGAGCTGGTTCGCAGTGCAACCGAAGATAACCTGCAAGCTCAGGTTGACCTTGCAGAACGCATCGAAGTCATTGCCAATAAGCAGTACGGGGATGTAGGTATCAAAAACATCCGCAAGTCTCGACAACGAGCACGAAATCAAGCACATATTGACTATGTAAAGGAGGTTACAAGCCATGATTGATTTATGCAGTTATTTACCACCTATGCTATACGGCAAGGAGCTGGACGAGGCGCTGACTGTACTGCCACCTTACGACCCCAATATCGTCTATGCAGATACTGCCACCCGTTTGGTTGCGCTATCCGACATTTATAGAGTGTTTCTATCCAATACGATGAGCAGAGAGATATACGCTAAGCTTTATCTGGGATTGCTGCGATCATTGCAGAAGAAAGGCTCTCAATTGGTGCCCCAGCAGTATGTGGAAAACCAAAAAGCCATCCAAATGGAAGCGAGTGCCGGCATTCTCGGCGGCGCCGACTCTTTCACAGTTATCGGTGCCAGCGGCATAGGAAAATCGTCATCCATTAGTCGCAGCATCCAGTTAATCAGCAAAACTCCGATTATTGTGACAGATAAACCTTATATGCAAGTTATTCCGTGCGTTATGGTGCAGACTCCGTTTGATGCCTCTGTAAAAGGGCTGCTACTCGAAATTTTACGGGCAGTTGATGCTAAACTGGGAAGTGATTACTGTGCGAAAGCTATGCACTCCCGCAACACCACAGTGGATACGCTCATTGGATGCGTGGCTTCGGTTTGCATTAACCACATTGGACTACTGGTAATTGATGAAATTCAGCACATTGTCGGGCAGAAAGCTGGCGATGCACTTGCCCGCTGCCTGATGCAGATTATTAACTCCAGTGGAATTAGCATTGCCTTGGTGGGAACCCCCAGCGTAATACCGTTCCTTTCTGATGGCGAATATCAACTGGCACGGCGCTCGCTTGGGCTTTACTATGAGCCCATGGAGTATGACCTGTCTTTTCAAAACTTGTGCACAACGCTCTATCGATACCAATACGTAAAGAGCAGGACAGAATTGGATGAATCTATGATGCGCTGGCTTTATGAGCATTGTAGCGGCAACCCATCCGTGCTTGTGAGTTTGCTACACGATGCCCAAGAGTGCAGTATTCTTGATGGACAAGAAACGATTTCTTATGAATCGTTGAACACAGCGTATAACAAAAGACTGCGGATGTTGCATCCTCACATCAAGACCACTCGAAAGCCATCAACATCTAAGGTAAAACAGGAGGTTGTTATTTCTAAGGCCGAGCCGACAAAAACAATAGAAGAGTTTTCTATTGTAGCTATCGTCAAGGACGCAAAGAAGGCACAGCAAGACATTGTATCTTGCTTGAAAAGGCACATTTCTGTGGAAGAGGTGCGGATATGATTGCGTTTTTTCCGGAACCATATCCTGATGAATTAGCCTATAGCTGGTTTTCAAGATACCATCTACAAGCTGGTTATCCTACGCACAAAGCAGCAATGCAGGACCTGTACTGCAAAAGGTCGGATACACCAAGCAAAGAATTTATCGGGAATCTCAATCTTGAGGCTCGAGCTGTTATTGCTAAAATCTGTCCCATAAGGGATGTTGCATTGCAGCATACTATGTATCCACAATACGCTCGTTTTGTGCCTTTGGCAAAGAAGGAAAACGCGCTGCGACATCTTGGCTGGGACTCCACGGATCCGCACCATCTATTTGCTATCCTACCGCGCGCAGAGAGCGAACAGTATCTTCGATATTGCCCAATTTGTGCACAAGAAGACCGCAAACAGTATGGAGAAGCCTATTGGCACAGGACACATCAGATACGCAATATGGTGATATGCCCGGTGCATGGATGCAGTCTCAAAATTTCTGCCGTGCCGGCGAAAAGCGAGCAGTGCTTTACTTTCTGTCCTGCGGAGTTGTATTGTACGGACACCGAAGTCAGTTTGGAAGAGAATCATCAGCTGAGACATTTTGCCGCATATATGTTATCGGTATTTAATGCTCCGATGGATTTTTGCCGAGATATCCCGATCAGCGCAATTTTGTATCATGGTATGAGTAAAACCGAATACTTGAAATCAACCGGCCGCAGCCGTTACACCAAAGCGTTGTCAGATGATTTGAGTGCTTTTTACGAAGATATGGGTTTGCCTTGCGTTGCAACCATGAACCAAATCCAGAGAACATTACTAATGGACCGTTATGACTTCTCCGTCGTGTGTCAGTTGGCGTTCTTCCTTGGTATGAGTGTGGAGGAATTAACGGCTCCTGAGCTGACTCAGAAGCAAATCGAAGCTGAAGCAAGGTCCCACTATATGACGGACAAACCACCAGTTGATTGGGCCGAGTTCGATGCAGAGACGGCAAAAATACTGGAGCCATTGGCACAATCCATCTATGATGGCACTTTTCGAGCAGATGGACGACCGGAACGAGTATCCGAAAGGCTCATATACCGAGAACTGGAACTTAATGGACATCGTCTCGAAAACATGCCAGTCTGTCAGAAAATCATGCAGGAGTATGCGGAGAGCTACGAGGAACACTGGGCGCGGCGACTCGTCTGGGGGTATCATAAGCTTAAATGCGAATACGGAAGCAAACCCGTGTATTGGGTCAATCTTCGTCGACTTACAGGCGTGAAAGAGAGAAATCTTGCAAAGGTTCTCCCGCTTATACACAACTATGCCAATGCTGATACCACAAAAGCAATCATCAAATTGGTACGATAATAAAGGACGCCCGCCGGATTGAAGATCCGACGGGCGCTTGATTCCTATTTGATTTCTTGTTCCAGAGCATCAAACTCAGGGGTGCTATAGAATTGGCCGAGTGTGATTTCAAAGGCATCGCAAAGCTTTTTAATAGTAACACTGCCGGGATTTTGGCTCTCACCGTTCAAAATACTTTTTATGGTAGATTGCGGGACGGCCGCCAAATTGCTGAGTCCATTGGGTGTGATGCCATGCTGTTTACACAACTGGCGAATACGATATGCAATTGCCTCCGATGTATTCATGCACACCACCTCCGGATGATTTATCACTAATATGATAACCGAAATTTAAAATACACATTAGTGACTCTTCACTAACTTCAAAAAATATGTTACAATAGCGATATATCACTAAACGGAGGGTCTATAATGTCGGCTTGCTGTTTCTTCGGACATAAGGATACCCCAGAGAATGTAAAGTCTGAGCTGTATGCTACCATTGAGGAACTTATCACCCAGTACGGAGTTGGTGTCTTTTATGTGGGGAACCAAGGTGCCTTCGACGCCTATGTGCGTGCTGCTCTGCGGCTGCTCCAAAAGAGCTATCCCCATATCCACTATGCGGTAGTCTTGGCCTATATGCCCGGGCAGCCGACCGAGTATGATGATTTCTCCGATACGATGCTTCCGGAGGGCATCGAGGAAGTTCACCCACGGTATGCCATTGATTGGCGTAACCGCTGGATGCTCCGGCAGAGCCAGTATGTGATTTGCTATATCCACCATCACTGGGGCGGTGCTGCTAAATATGCTCAGACAGCTCAGCGTCGGGGCAAAACGGTGATCAACCTCTGCGCTGACAATGTGCTTGACGGAGGAGTACTAAAATGAAACAAGCTATTTGTATCGTTGTGGCACTACTTTTGCTGTTAGCAGGTTGTTCTTCACCGGAACCTACACCAACACTATTGCCCGAGCCAGAGGGTTCTTATACACAAGACATCTTTGAGCTGACCTTCTCGGTTGAACGGGTCTCTGGCGAGTCCATCCGCAATTGGGACTTTATTTATAGCCACAATGATGAGATTATCACCAGCGGACATCATACCCAGCTATCTGTAGAGGTTTTTACTTTCTACTCTGTGCAGGTGACTGTTACTGAAGACGGAAATCCCAATAATGCATATACTGCTTCAATGCCGGTAGCGCTTTGTGACGGCGGGTCCGGCAAAGCAGAGATAACCGTAACGACATCAAACGGAAAGGTTTCTACTTTCAAGGTTATTTGTACCGTGAAGCACGTCGGAAAATGTTAACGCAGCAGGCTACCCGTTTCCCTTGCCGGTGTTCATCACCTGCATCACTATGTATTGCTGCATTACATACTTGCGTATTGCTTTTGTGCGGATACCGTATTAACGTCAACATAAGATGGGATCACACATAATAGTAAGCCTGAAAAGGGACAAAATGTGGGATACCAGATTATGTAGTTTATGTACATTATTTTTACCCTTAAGCAAAATAAAAAAACAAAAAAAGAAATGGTAAAAGGTTTTACCGATACACTAACTGCATAGCTAATAAAGCGCCCCCTCCATGGCAATGCGACCGCGGAGGGGGTTCAGCTTATAAGTAGAACTCAGCTGCGTCTGATAGTGTATATCCTTTGATGATATACCCACTACCGACACGTTTGGTAAGTTCAGCTTCAGATTTGTTGAAATAGTGTGTCAAACCCAACATAAAGTCCCGTTTGCTAAGGATGTGGCCGTTATTGTTAACGCGGCACCACTTCGTAAAGACCTGATAAACCTGGCTGATGATGGAGCAACTGGAGTCGGGAATGCCGGTGCTGTCCTTCATACAATCCTGGATGAATGTGCCCACAATACTGTTCGTAGACGCATAGGCAGCCCGTGCGGCGACAATCTCTGCAGGCTCGTCCAGCCGGAGACCGTTTTGAATCACCTCACGGAAAGCCATAACAGCCTTGTAAACGATGCCGTCACGCTCTGCAAACATCTTCTCCAGCAGGTCCTTATCCTGTTGCGCTTTGGGAATTACATTGTCGCAATTCACTACACAGATACGCTCGTAAACCCAAGGGCCGTTGTCACCACCGAACCGAGGGAGCTGGTTGGTGCAGAACATTGCCAAACCAGTATAAACAAAGTCCGTGGGGGCTTGATACATCTGACGTGCCGAAAAGCTGTCGCCACCGGTAATCATCTTCAGGATGTTAACCTCTTTAACTGAGGCAAAACTCATATCGGCAGAACCTACCAAGCGCTTGTTGCGGATGTTGATAGGGCCGAATTCTGACTCCAATTGTTTTAGCCCCATGGAGCAGACATTCTTTTCGCCCAAAAGAAGTTCGACCAAGCGCTTAAGCTGGGACTTGCCGGTATCGCCTGGACCTACAAGGAAAATCATTTTCTTCAACTTGTAGCCGGGAACGTTGCTGAGGCATGCACCAACGAACTGCAAAAGAAAGCGCTGCATGTCCTGGTTGCTACGTGTGAGCGTGTCCATATACTCGTCAAACACCGGCGTGTCCGAAGGTTTGCCGGGCCAGTTGCAAGGGATTTGGATGGTGGATAAGTATTCCGGAGAGTGCGGTTTCAGCTCCAAGGTTGCTAAATCGAGAATGCCATTTTCGAAGTTGATGATAGTCTCATTGGCATTCATGCTGTTGGCAGGGAGATATTGCAAATCAGTAGATAGGTCTCTGTAAACACGACCAACTTGCCGCATATCAACCAAGGTGATGTCATACTGCGCAATTGGGGATTTGATGATCCCCTCAAAAGTCTTGTCATCAATTTCCCTGAAAACACCGTCTTCATACAAATAAACGGTCATGTTGTGTGTCGCAGAGTCCTTGACGAAACGATACTCAACATTTTGGCGGACCCACTGCGCCAGCAGGGGCTCGCTGACCTTATCTATAGTCTTGCCCTTCCGTGTAGTCTGGACAATAAAAGGTGGGATGCCTTTGCTCGCTTTGGCTGCAGCAATAGCCTGTTGGATAACATTATCGCTATATCTGTCCCGGTTCCACGTCCTGGGACGGTATAGAGCAGACTCTTGGAATACACCATCAATCAGATTGGAGTCGATGGTTTCCAGCGCAATGATTTTGCACAACGCCAATTCAGCAGCTGCAACACTTATGTAATCGGAAATATCGCCATCATCAAATAGCGTTGCGAACTGCCGGCCATTTGGCTTTGTACGCAGTTTTTCAATTAGGGAGGATACTGTATATGTCAAATCAGTATTCCTCCTCTGTGCAGGTTTCTGGATGTGTACGTTCATACTCAGCAAAAACTTCAACATTTCGAACGTAACAGTGCCGCAGCAGGTGGAGATAATCATCCGGGCAGCTGATATTGCTGGTGATACTCTCAATTCGATATCCTTTTGGAAACTCGAATAACGGCGCATTGCAGCAACAGGAGGGCGCAAATTCTTCGCTTTCGTAGTCAACGAAAATATAGTCCTCGCTAATATCCAAGCCGTACCGGCTCAGCCACTCGACCAGAATGCTTACCGTGTAGTCGCTATCCGAAAAAGAATATTCCGGATTGTAGAACCAGAGCAGCATACAGTCAATATCGCGGTATTGCCCATGTTCATAAATGGTGCCCTCGCACTCAATGTAGTAGAGATTGGGGATGCCCTGCAGGAATGTGCGGAGCTCATCCGGCTCCATGTCAAACGATTTGTCCAAACATAGGACGAAGTAGGGATGTACCTGCTTGCAGGCGGGGTGGTTTTGATTCATGCGAATCTCCTTTCAGTATGTAGTAAATTTAGTTTAGGGTTCATGGACTGCCCTTTCTCCTCTGTGATCCTGAGGATAGGAAGATAAGATTTTTTTTGAAAAATGTGCTTGACATTTCTCAAAAGAGAGTCGCAAAACAAAATTCTGCTTCCCTGTGAGTAAATAGTGACCGAACTGGGTTTGCTTGTACACAATGCACTCATGGCGGGAAAATCGAAAATTTTCTGTCTTGTCAAAATTATTATGACTACGGACAGATTTTTGTGCACAAGGGGTCAGACATACCGAATCCCCGTTGCTGGTCTGTAAAATAATGGCTTATGGGCTAAAACTCATGCACAATAAAAAACCCTGACCGAAAACCGGTCAGGGCGTTTGATTGGTGGTGGGTCTTCATCGCCTTTTGGAAAAGGTGTTTAATTAGTGTGCTGCTACATTGGTATCACCTCGCTTCCTCCTTCCGCATCACGGGAGTTGGTCTGCGAGGATTGCCGTTAAGATCAGCACTGCCACTTTGTTCATGGCGCGCGCTTCACCGATTGCAGGGTTTTGACCGACTACGTCTCCCCACAGCGTATACGCATTTGCGATACGGGACAGACTGGCAGACCATCGTACGCCACGGCTGGCAAGACCGGACTTATCAAAGGCAACCGGCACAGCGCGAGTATCGAAAACGCGGCCGTTCGGGCACCGTTGGGTGTTGCGGAAGAATGCAAAAACACTCTGTGCGAGCGCTTTCAGTCGCTTATACTCCCGGTCCGAAAGGGGACCTCTCCGAATGGAGATTTCATCCAAAAACTGCTGGATCACGCGGGGCTCTGATACACTCTCGAAAATGTCGTAAATCAGAACTGCATGCTCGGGCGGGGTGGCGTCGATGGTGTGCATTTTAGGAATTGCGTGTTGGACTACGCGGTCATAGAATTTGTCGAACTTCTTGTTTTCAACAAATCGCTGTATGTCCACTGTACCCTCGTCGATACTCACGATGGGAATTTTCTCATCCAGGAGCCGATAGAGCAAGCGAAGCTCGGCGTCATCGTTGGTATACTTGCTGGTTTCCGCACAAGACAGAAGCAAAGTGCCATCGGGCTTTACGACTTTAATGAGGAACTGGGCAGACTCATCATTTTCCCACTCCTTCGTGAGGGTAATAGTCGATTCACTATGTCCAAAGCTGCCGGCCACAAAGGCGTCGCCGTCACGTTCAAAATGGATGTCACTGCGTTTACCCTGGACATCCAGCAATAGCGCATCGATGAATTCGTTCGTCATCGTGACATCGTCATCCGGGTCAATGCCGGATTCATCCTTTACAGTCTTCTGTGCGTCCTGTTCTGCCTGCCAAAGCGTGGCATACAGCGTGCGAAGCGGACCGGAATTACTTGCTGCGATCCATTCGACGGACCGCATTTCGGTTTCGCCATCTGCATTGGTTGCTTCCAGGCGATACTGGCAATACTCTGCCGTCTCAGCCTCGCAGACCAACACGGTGATAAACTGCCGCTTTTTGTCTTCAAGGCGAAAACAAGGAAGGCCAGCGGCTCCGTTAGGGAGATAGGCCCACGGATTTTGTGTGCCGGCAGCGACAAGCTCCTGCACATAGTTGTCAACCGGGGTTTCCTCGCCAGGGGTAATGCCGATTTGGATTTCAAGTTCGTGATTCATAGTAAAAACTCCAATCTAAAAAATTATTTTGAAGGCATCAGCCTTTCATCAACAATGATGGTACGCTTCGCCGTCAGTCGTCCTTGTGACCACGCTTCGGTGTGCACGCGTTTAGAAACCCTGACGTACAGCTCCAGGAGCTCGGACTTTTCGGGCTCATAGCAGAGGTCGACAACGGTGTACAAATACTGGCCGCCCTCGTGGCACACCAGATTAACCGTCACCCCATTGGGTGTCTGGCGAGAGTCCATGTGATACACGCGGGAGTCAAAATCTCCAACAAATGCTGATAGATTACTGCGATTGGCGTCGAAAGACCATGTTGCCGTAGTTTCGTCTGCAATCATATCTGCGGTGAGCCGACGAATTAACTGCATTGCCCCAGGCTCGTTTATCTGATAATCTTTGTGCAGTACATAAAAACCGGTTTCTTTACCCATGCCTAAACACCCCCTCTTAGAAATTCACGAGCTGAATGACAATATCAGCCGCAAATTTTAATGCTGCCTCAGTGGGCTTGAGATGGGTATAATACGGATTGTTTTCAAATTTTACGCCGGCATTTGCAACACGGGACAGAGAATCAGTCACCAAGTGCCCGCATACCTTGTTGTCCTTCAGCCGTTTCAATCCGAAACCGACCATCTGAATACCCGTATCCTTTCGTGGTACATTCTGCAAATAGGCAACCACAGCGCGCACCAAATTTTCACGCTGCGTCCATGCGGGGCTGCCCTTCACAATGCCAACCGTAATCATATTGGGACTGTTCTCAAACAGATATTCCACCAACTGATCGGCGGTAATTTGTCTGAAAATATCACCCACTTTTGTAGTAAGGTCCTCAGACTCCAGTGTCTTAGGTTTGAGTGATTGCATCACTTCCGCCAGCGGATTTGGTTTCTGTGTTACCTCTGCCATGGTTACAGCGCAGGTGACCTTATGCAGCAGGTGGGCCAGATGCATATCGCAGTTCACATCGCCATTAGTTTCGGTAGCTGTGTAAATCAGATTACCATGACGGCTGTAGGCAAACTCAGCGCCGGGCGTGTCGGTAAGCTTTCGAAGGGTCATCAAAGTTCCTTCTGCCAGACCGTTGGAGCAGTATACAATACCATCCTTGGAATTACTTCGCCGCCACTGAATCAGCGGTTTAGGTTTGGAAATATCTGCGATTAAGTTGTGCACGAAGCAAGCGTGCTGTTTTTTTGTGACCTCTTCGCCGGAGGTAGAGTTGAGTGTTAGGGTACGTTCTTTCATCGTAAATCTCCTTCTGTGTGTAAAATTTGAGCGTTGTATATATTGCAGCGCAGAGCGCTGTTGATAAGGGAGTTGCTGTCGGCCCGGCTTCCCGGAGGAAAGAAAGGAAAAAACCGAGAATGATCCGAGCCGGCAGCGTGGAGTGGCAGGTTATCCCTGCCGTTGATTGAGCAGCGTGCAGATACTGATGAGGGTAACGAGTTCATCAGCGGCCTCGGTATGCATGTGACGCAGAAATGCTGATTCTACGAATCTGCGCAGGAGACTCGCAACTTTGGCCAGGTTGCCACTGGGTATTTGATAAGACGAAAATGAGAGTAGCCGTTATCGCAGGCCAGACGGTATTAAAGTGTCGCCAGGGGTTGTGGAGTAAAGTATGGCAAGAAATTTGCACGCCGGTAATAAACTTGACTCTCCTGATGTCATGTTGATTACACTATAATTAAGACAGAAGTAGGAAGGATATAAATCTGCTTTGCATACATAAGAAAACGGAGGACGAAAATCGCCCTCCGCTGCAGGTATGTAATGTTATTTTTCTTCGCCCTTGGGCATGCCACTCTGCGACAGCGTGCCGGCCAGTGCATAGAGTTGACAGAGAGTTTCGCTGAGATGAACGATACTTTCTCGCAGATACTGCTCAACACTCTCGAGCGTTTCTACCACAGCCTTGCGATGTGCACACTCTTTTTCAAGCTTTTCAAGCTGACTTTTGTATGTAAATTCCTGGATGCACTCCTCAGGTGTAGGAATGCGGTCATCATGGAAAATGTTCATATTCTTACCTCCTTAAATATTTAAATAATGCTCGCCGACAACGCAGACGCGGTTATGACCGAGGGCTCTACTTGCTTCCAACATAGCCCTACGGTCGAGCCAGACACCCTTGCGGTCTTTACGGCAGCAATAACGTTCTTCCGGTGGAAGTGATTTAACTGGGCGTGCATATTGTTTATACACGGCAGTAGCGAACTCGGACCTATATCCGTGAATGTCGCAGCTTGGGATTTTTTCAAATACCCGTCCACTTCCTACATTTTGCATCCGTTCAACAATTCTCCCAATGGTGTCATCGCTACCAATGATTCGCACCTTTCTTGGGCGTCCGCCTTTTGTCATTTTGTTGACGTTTATGTACCAGTGTCCATCTGCACCCTTTTCCAGCTTATCGCCGGTAAGCGCCTTAATTTCTGAACGGCGAAGTCCTGTACTACGACAAAATTCGACAAATTCAGCATTTCGTGCTTCAGAGAAGTGCGCATCCCGTGCAGCTTTACCTCGGGAGCGCTTTATATTTTTACGCAGTCTTGGTGGTGTGGGTATGTAATCTGCTGCGGTATCCCCATAGAGCTTGCAGAGCGCTGCTAATTCTAATTTAATGGTGTAAGCGCTCAAACCGGCATCAATTCTCATCTGGAGCCACTCGTCAGCATACTGCCGAGCTTGCGCCAGTGTTTTACATTTATATTTTGCTCGAGCCCACGTTGTGAAATAAGCGCAGTGCTTTTTGTAGGCCTTATATGTATTGAATGAGAAGATTGCGTCCGCAGCCGTATCTCCGACCACTTTGCGAGCATGTTTGCTGGTACCTACGCCCTTATGCAATTTATCTTGCAAAATCTCGTTCATTTCCATGTGAATCGACTTCTTATTCTTATGTCCCGTAATTGCCACCTCCGTGCGACGATTTCTGTTAAGGCTAAAAGCATACCCACAGTTGGTTTGCTGTGTGCAGCGGGATGTTATGGTTCACCCCCCGTTTTAGGGTGTGGCGTCACCCCTCTGTTTTATGGTGCTGAGGATCACCCTGGCTCTTTTAGGTGTTGCAGACCACCTTGCTGATATATCGCTATCAGCGGCGCATGACCGAGTGCTGTGCAAATTTGCCCTCCGGCAGTTTTTCTGAGCGTGCATTCCTCCTTTCAAGCTTGTTATCTTTGGCTCAGTGGTATCGTCCCCGCAGCTGGCTGCTGCGTCGGCGGTTGGTCCTGTCATGTGGACTGTGTTATTCCTTCTTACATATCTCCTTTTCTCCTCTTCTCGTAATAATTATGACAGTGCGAGCATGTGCACTCTCACTGGGTGTACACAAGTTGGAATTTCGCAAAAACATATTTTTCTAAACGACGATATCCGTTTACTCGAACAATCTCCACCACATATCTGATGTAAATTTTTGTGGTGGATCTTGTCTCCGAGTAACCGTATATCGCAAGCACGGTCGCAGCAAGGCGTCCACAGTATCCTTTTCCGTTATGGATTTTTCGCCCACCCCATAGATACAAAAGCACCGCGCCATTGAACGACGCGGCACTTTGAACTATGGAATGTTCTCAAAACCGACTGGCAGCATTGAAACATAAAGGTTTTTCTGCTATACTGATAATACATCAACAGTATCGGAGGTGGTTGGTATGCGCACAAAAATCATTATCGGTGAAACTTACGGCATGCTGACCGTAGATGCTGCCACAGAAGAAAAGGATTCTCGCGGCCGGACGCTGTACCGCTGCACATGTGAGTGCACCGGCACCCGTCTTGTTGCTGCTGACCGTTTGCTTGCAGGGCGCGTAACTTCCTGCGGATGTATGCGGCAAAAAAACCTAAAACGAATCGGCGGTTCGAAGGAACGAGCCGGTTGGACACCAGAGCAGGATGCAGGACGAATCGCAAAACGGATGGAGCGATGCAAAGGTATCTATCTGCGTGGCGAATCTTACATAGCACAAATCAAGATACAATACAAGACATATTATCTTGGGTCCTACCACGAAGAAGACGCGGCAAAAGGTGTCAGGGACGCAGTTGTACATAAGCGCATTGAGCATGGCGACGATGCCGCAATAGAATATATCACAAAACTAAAATCAACCAGGCGGAAGTGACTTTTAGAAGTAACTTTCTACCTGGTTGATTTTTATACTGTCTTCCTTGCTTTCCAAAAACGGTATTCCGTCCACAGTTCCAAGCCCAGAGGCATCAAGCAGAACGCTGCATAGCCTGCGTAGAACAGATAGGACATAGCAGTAATCGGGTTCATAAGAATCCGGGGATCGTAGAGAATATCTGTTTGCTTCAGCATGACCGCCATAAAAATCACGGTCAAGCAGGCAAAGTTACTCACCACATAAGCCCGGTCCCGGTTGTCAAAGCGATAGATGGAAAAAGCCTTTCTGCCCCGTAGCGAGCTTCCACGGCTGCGCATGGATTCCGAAACAAGCGTCAGGGAATCAATCGTCCAAGTTATCAGCATGGAAAGAATACGAATACTGTTACGCAACCGCTGAAAGACATTGCCTTGATTGGCACCCCGGCCAATGCCACGCTGAGCAGTGTTGATTTTCTCGGCTTCCTTCTTAATTCTCGGCACCATTCGTAAAATAATTGCCAGAAATAGAGAAAGACGGGGGCTGACTTTGCCAAAGAGGTACACTACTTTGTCTGTGGTAAACACGGAGTACACACAAGAAAACCAAATCAGCACACCGGCGATTACAAAACCTAAAACGAAACCGTACACAAGGCTTTCCAGGGTCATGTTGTTACCAATCATATTTTGCTGCAGCACCGTTACGCCAAAATGATTGTAGCTGCTGTAATAAAAGGCATATGCTGCAACGCAGGGAAGCAAAATGACATTGAACACCAGTGCTTTGAGGCCGTTTCGTTTGATGCTGTAAATAAAAGCACAGACAAAGGATATCAGCAGAAAGATGGGATGCTGAAATACGACCATCCCGGCAATCACGGTGGTGAAGTAGATAAAATTCACCGCCGGATGGCATTTTTCAAAGCCCATTTTCATCCTCCATCATGCCGTACTTAACCTTGATCCGGTCCAGCTTGTCAAGTAAAGGTCTGCCAAACAGCAGCATAACCAGTACGGTGCAGATTCCTTGACTGAGGTTCACTGGGAATCCGGAAACAAATGCTGCAATTATGGAATTCCAGTTGATGACGCTCACCATCAGGAAAATATGCGAACAATCCAGTAGCGGTCCAACCCAGAGGATTGTTGCCAGAAAACCGAACACTGCCATGGTAAGCGGCTTTTTTGGAAGTCTGCCATTCGCAAAACAGAAACCGGCCAGCATACCACCAGCTCCGTAGGCCATCATCTGCCAGGGCGTATATGCACCCTGACCGTAGAAAAAGTTACTGGCGAAGGCAGAAATCGCACCCACCATAAAACCGGCTTCCGGGCCGAAAGCAATACCGCTGAGCATAATGATTGCAAAAATCGCTTTAAAATTCGGAATTGGAATCGCCGCACGACCTGCAATGGCAATGGCACACATGACCGCAATAACCACCAGCTCTCTTGCCTGAGGGCGTTTGCCCTCAAAGGCCATAAAGAATGGAATCATCAGTTCAATGATGATCGCGGTACCGGTAATGTAGTAGCCTCTACCAGGTAGCTTACTGCCCAAGAATAAAGTAACAGGGAGCAGCAGAAAGAATACAATCAGAGTCGCGATGTTTGATTTTTTCATACCTCTGCCTCCACATTCTGCCGGCACAGTTCTACTACATCCTCCGCAGTGACAGCCAGAGAGAACACATGGCGGCTCATACGGTTGGCAGCAGTTGTATAGAAACTGTTATTGCCAAAGAAACGACGAGGGGTATCGGTGGTCAGCATCTGCCCGTCGAAGAACATAGAAACCATATCTGCGTATTTCGCGCAGAACTCCACATCGTGAGATACCATCACGATGGTAATGCCTTGTTCTTTCAGCTTGCACAAAATGGTAGCCAGCTTTTCCTTGAAGAAGCTGTCGATACCTTTGGTAGGTTCATCCAGCAGAAGAAGTTTGGGATTTGTCAGAAGGACTTTTGCCAAAGCGCTGCGCTGTTGCTCGCCACCGGAGAGGTCATAGGGATGACTGCTCAGCAGGCTTTCTATTTCGCAAACTGCCGCAATCTCTGCAATTCTCTTTTCGTCCTTGGTCATCTCTGCAAGATCTTCCCGGACTGTTTTCTTGACGAACAGGCTCTTGGGGTCCTGGGGCAGCATAGCAAGACATCCGCCGAATAGCTCAGCAGATTTGTATTTTTCCACCGGCTTGCCGAACACTTTTACCTTACCACGGTAGGGCTTGCAAATACCACAGACAGCCTTTAAGGTAGTTGACTTACCTGCACCGTTTCCACCCACAATGGCGTATAGCATACCCGTAGGGACTTCTGCGGACACGCCCCGGAGCACATCCGGGCTGTCCTTTTCGTATCGGAACCACAGTTCTTTCAGAGAAAGAGCAGGTTTCTCGATTTCATCATCCAATTCTTCGGCAGGCAGTATGTTTACCATAGGTTCGGGATAGGTCTTACTGAGCCAGGTTCTGCCCTCGCGAACGGTCAGGGGGCAATCGCCGTTGCCACCTGCGCCGTAGAACACCCGGATGGGGGTAGGCATAGCGGCGAACATATCGTTTTTCTGTTTGTACAAGAGCTTGCCGATATTCCGTGGGGTATCATCCGCGATGATCTTGCCGCCATCCATCACAACAGCCCGGTCAGCATAAGGAAAAATATCCTCTAACCGGTGTTCGGTGATGATGACCGTGGTGCCCAGCTCGATATTGATTTTTCGAACCGTGTTCAAGAAGTCAGATGCAGCGATAGGGTCTAACTGGTTGGTAGGCTCATCCAGAATCAGGACTTCCGGCTGCATAGCCATAATGGAAGCCAGGTTCAAAAGCTGCTTCTGACCGCCGGACAGGTTGGCCACATCTCTGTGAAACCAATCCTGAATACCAAAATAACAAGCCATTTCTGCAACCCGAGCACGCATAGTTTTTTGGTCACAACCGAGGCTTTCCAAGCCGAAAGCTAATTCGTGCCATACCTTATCGGTGACAATCTGGTCATCGGGATTCTGCATCACATAACCGATTTTGGCAGATTGAACTCGCTGATTGACCTTCTCAATGGGTGTTCCATTAAACAGAATTTCGCCTTGCTTTTTGCCGTGAGGAGCAAGAACGGATTTCAGCTGCCGCAGAAGCGTGGTCTTGCCGCTGCCGGACTTACCACACAAAACAATATATTCGCCCTTTTCGATGGACAGGCTCACACCATCCAGGGACTTTTTGCCTTTGGCGGTGGGATATGAAAAACTCAAATCTTTGATCTGGAAATGTGCCATTGAATGGCCTCCTTTATATGTAATGCAGTGGGAATCAGCAGATAGCAGGTATATGCTGCAAGTCCCCAGGAAATAGGCGCAAGTTCAATCGCCGGAACAAACTCGGCGGCAAATTGACCCGAGCAGGCTGCAACAATGGTAACTCCAAGCAAAGTAAGCATAACAGCCAGCAAAATCCAGTCTGCCCAGGTCATACGATAAATCATAAAGCTACTGCGTTTCGCTGTGCCGTAGCCCCGAGCACGCATAGAATCGCCGGTTACAACACTGCCCTCCAATGCCCAGCCCGTTAAGGCACCCAATACAGTTCCACCATCCTGTAGCTTTTCTTTTGTGGTTGCAGTCTTGCTGATACCCTTGCCAATGGACTTTCTTGCGCCGATGATTTGCTGTGTCTTACGAATGAAATTCGGCACCATACGGAACACCATTACCAAAAGCAGTGATATGGACGGAATTAGACTGCCGAACAAGCAAGTAAATTTGTCGCTGGTCAGCACCTTGTTGTAGCAGCCGAACCAAAGCATCATCGCCATGAACATACAGGCAGTTACTGCGCCGTAAAGTAGGGCCTCCAGTGTGTATGGCCTGCTTCCGAGGTAAAAAAGCGGCGTGGCACCCAAAGTATTCAGAAGTGGATTGATGACCGTTAGGATGATAAACACAGGCAGCAATCCCAATATTGTTTTCAAGCCCCGTTTGCCGTTCAGGAGCAGATAATAGATTGCCCCCGTCAGTAACCCGGCAAGCAAGTAAGCCGGATGCTGGATTACCACCGACATGCCGATAGCACCCACGAAAAACAGGAAGTTTACCGCCGGGTGGCATTTGGAAAACGCATCTCTCATCCTTCTTGGCCCATCCACTCGCAGCCCACATCTATGCCTAAGCCCTTACAGGTATAGCACCAGACGATTACATCTCCATCCTCCACATAGTAGCTGGAACATCCATAGTTGGGGAACCATTCGTTGACCTTATACATCCAGCCGGATTGCTCACCGCAATCAAACTCATACAGATGGTTGATGCCTTCAATATAGTAGCTTCCGTAAAGGGGTGTCCAGCTGTACTCAATTTGGATATTGGTCTTCTTACAAATACGGTTTAACACCTCAAAAACAGTTTCATTTTCGTAGAAGGGCACTTCCACCATTGGCAGAATAATACCATTGGACGGCACAAACTCTGCCTTGCCGGGAGTCAGATCGTCCATATTACCCAGAATTGTATCACAGCGAATCTGGATGCTCACATAACCTGCGATTCCCGGTTCCTTCTTGGCGATGGATTGCTGTTCTTTTTTTGCACAAGCGGAGCAGATTCGTTCTCTCTGACCTTCGGCTGTTTCGGTAGCTTCTTTGACCGTCTTCCAATCGCCCCAGGTATGACCGGCAGGCTGGGTTACAGAATCGGTATATGTTTTGCCGCAAGCGCATTGGTGAACTGTATAGCCTTGGCTCTCGCAGGTGGGCTTTACAACCTGGGAGGTATAGCTGTGGCTCTTTTTTGACACAGAATCGCTTGTATAGGTATGACCGCATGCACAGGTATGAACGGTATAGCCTTCCGCAGTGCAGGTCGGTTCGATAACTTGAGATGTATAGCTGTGGGTATGATTTTCAGTGAGTTTATCGGTTTTCTTTTCTTCCGCTGCCTGACAATTGGAACAGGTTCGTTTTTGCAAGCCTTCCTCTTGGATCGTCGCCGGCTTTTGGGTTGTCCAGGGGCCCCAAGCATGTGCCAGTGCTGCAGTTTCTTCTGCCCGGTATTTGTCACCGCATTCGCAGATATATTCTGTATAGCCGCCTGCATTGCAGCTGGGTTCAACAACCGAAACAGTATAGCTATGGGTATGTGCATCCGGGTTTGTCTGACCGTTCAGCATATCCTGAATCGCCTGCTGGCGTTTGGCTTCCAGATTGTCCAGATCCTGATTGGTATAGCAAAGGGTAATGGTATTGTTGGCTTTCCGAATCTGCGCAAGGAGGAAATCATTCATGCCTTCCAGTTTCATATTTCGGGTGGAGACAGACTCTCCAACATACTCTGTTGCCTGTCCCGCTTTTGCTTCGCCAACCTCTCCACGGAAGACACTGACGGTTTGCGCACCGTCACGAACACTAAGAGCTGCGGTGGCATTTTCCACAGTAGCTTCTCCCAGTACAAAAGAAAGTAGCACGCTTTGCTGACTGCTCACAAACACCTCACCCTTCGTAACTTTCAAGGTGAACTGCTTTGTTCCCGGGTCGGTTACGGTCAGCTCCATATTCCCACCCAGTACCACAGTATCCTCACCTCTGCAAATGATTGCAGTGGCACCGGGATTTGTTGTAATTTTGTCGCCACCATGAAGAACGGTATCTTCTGCCACCGGATAAATCACACCGCTCCGTTCCAGATTGACGGTGCCTTGAATTTGTGTCAGACAAGCAATAGTCTCCGACGCTGTATCAAACCAGCCCCGAATATAACCTACACCTAAAACGCCGCCCGCCACGATCAGCAAAATAACGGCAACCATAATCAAATTGGCAATCTGCTTCTTTTTCATATTGCAACCTCCCGGATATTTCGTCTATACGATAAAACGCAAAACTCACCAGTCAAAAATGACCGATAGCATATATCAAATGCAAATGCATCAGTTTTCAAATTTAGATTTAGGTGGAGGGCAGGAATCCTGCCCTCCGATTGTATTGTTTTTAGTGGTTGTACTTCTTCTTGGAAGTCAGCAGCAGTGCTGCAATAGCCATAAGGGATACCAGCATAATGGTGGTATATAGCATAATATTGGTGCTGTCACCGGTCTGGGGATTGTCGGGATCTGCGGGTTTGTTCAAGTTAGCCAGCGCCTTTTCGGCAGCGGTCAGGGTTTCGTAGTTGGCAACCAAGGCTTTCTGCTCAGCGGTTAATGCATCGTAAGCAGCACGGGCGGATTCAATAGCAGTCTTGGAATCTTTGGTAACAGTACCGATGGCGGCAATCTTTTCGGTAACTGCATCAGCGGCGGCTTTATCAGCAGCAGCCTTATTAGCGGCGTCCTGCAAAGCTTTCAGTGCGGTTTCGGCATTGGTTAGGGTTTCGTAGTTGGTAACCAAAGCCTTTTGGTCGGCAGTTAGCGCATTGTAAGCAGCGCGAGCAGCTTCGATTGTTGTCTTGGAGTCTAAAGTGACAGTGCCAATAGCATTGATCTGCTCAATCACAGGGTCAGCGGCAGCTTTATCTGCAGTAGCTTTATCGGCGGCATCCTGCAAAGCTTTCAAGGAAGCTTCGGCTGCGGTCAAAATTTCATAATTTGCAACAAGCACTTTCTGTTCATCGGTCAGTGCATCGTAAGCAGTGCGAGCTGCTTCGATAGCTGTTTTAGAATCCAGCGTAACAGTGCCAATAGAATCAATCAAAGCAATTACAGAATCAGCCACGGCTTGATTAGCAGCCAGTTTGTTGTCAGCTTTGATTCTTTCCAAAAGTGCTTTGCCTTCTTCTGCAGCAGCGGCCTTGCTGATGACCAGATAATAATTGTCCACTTCGCCATTTTCGGATGTTATTTCGATGCGAACAGCCATAGGCTTATTCCCATCTACAAAGTAAACCGCGTAGCGGTCGTGGCCGTTGCTGGTAGCGGTATCCTTCAGGCTGCCATCCTCGGCAATTTCTTTCTCATCTTTGCCGGCTGCATTATCCATGAGGAAGACTTTCAAAGAAGCATGGCTCTCTGCAACATCCGGCCATACATTCATAAATGTCCGTGTGGCACCAGCGGTGAGGAATGTGTAATAATGCTCTTCGGGTGTAACTTCCGGGCTGACTGTACCGCCATAAGAGTTGGTTTGGTTGACTTTCAAACTGCCCAAGGAAGCATTTTGGGATACGGAACGAACTGTTATGGTGTAGGTTCTGGAATCGCTGCCCTTCGTCACGACTATGGTTGCGGTAGCAGCACCATCAGCCAGAGAGACCGTAACCGCCTCTGCAGCACCGCCTTCGCAGGCAGTGGGGGTCAAGGTTACACTCTGAGTTCCTACAGGCACCACCAACTCATAGTCATGGCGGCCCGGTGCAAATTCCTTTGTAAATGCACCTGCAGAAGCGGAGATGCCGGTCAGGTAAGAATCGTTGGTAGTCAGAGCAAAGAGACAACCGCTGTCATTGCGGTAATAAATCGTGCCGTCAGGGCCGCAGATGGGGCTGATCAGGCAGTACTGGGGGTGGGTACCGGCATCAAAAATCTCCTCCAACTCTGCGCCATTGGCAGTGGTGGCGTTGGGATCGATTTTAATGAGGGTCATGCCGCCCGGTGCGCTATTGTAGGTGGCGTAGCAGTATAGTTTTCCGGTTTCAGCCAAATAGGCGGTAGAAATCAGAATAGAGCCCTGGGGATAGCCTAACAGCGGAACTTCGTACAGGTATTCCAGAGTATTGGCGTCTACCGCAAAGAGGTTACCGTTGGTAGCGCCCACCTGCATACCGCCGCCTGCGCCAACATAGACCTTATCACCGTACACAACGGGGGTGGCCGTTGCCTGAGAGGAAATCTTGTTGCTCTTCAGGTCGGACAGAGCGCCGGTGGTGGGATTCACCGCAGCGGAAGCGATGTAGCCGTTCTTGGTGGTGAAGTACACACGACCCTTTTCGGTACTGTAAGCGATGGTGGAGCGTTGGTCGCCCATACCGGTCAGGGTGATATCGGAGATCACTTCACCGGTCAAACGATTCAGGGCATACAGATGGGAGTCACCCTCCCAACCGCTGGCACCATCGTCGGTACCAACGATGACTGCATCGCCAATCACGGTAGAACCAGCCCAATAGTGTCCGCCGAGGGTAGTCTTACTCCACACCAGTTCACCGGTAGCAGCATTGACGCAGACGAAGTTGCCGTCCTTGGCTTCACCGTTCCAGTAGCCGGTATAGACATAGCCGTCATGATAAGTGATGGGGGTGTTATTCTGACCGCCCACCGTATCGACGAATACCCAGACGGATTCCAGGGTCTTTGCATTAAAGGCTTCGATCCTGCCGCCGGTCAGAGGGCAGAAAATCAAGCCATCACCATAGGTGGGGGAAATGATGTTAAAACCGCCGTTGCCATTCATCTTGTTTGTAGCCAGCACTTCGCCGGTCTGCAGGTCAGCCTTCGTGATAGAGGTCTGACCCATAAAAATCAGTGCGTTATCCGCAATAATCATGCCACTGGGCGTATCGGTCCAGCTTGTGCCTTTGGAAACAATCCATTTGGCCACTGTGGTGGCAGCAGAAACGGGTGTCTTGGCATCGGTGATGGCCATATTGTAGAGGCTGTTGCGGAAATTGGGCCAGTAGGCAGTGGTGTTATCGGTATTTTCCCAGGGAACAAAAATCTCAGCATAAGCAGGCGCAGAATCGCTGTCGCCCAAAGACCACACATACCAGGTACCGCAGGTATCCAGCGTAATGGCAGCGTTGCCGCTGACATCGGTGGTCACGGTCTTGGCATTGGGTTCCAGGAGCGTCCGGCTGTAGAACACTGCATTTTCAGCAGCAGGAGTCAAAGCAACCGCCAGGGGCGTATTCAACTTAGCAGTATACCTGTGGGTGATCTTGTTCTGTCCATCCACAAAATAGCGGAAGCCCGTGGCGGGTGCGTTGGTATAGCCGGCAACATCCATAAAGTCGCCGCCTTGCAGAACGATTCGGTCAAGGGATGTTGCATTCGCTGTTCCGTTGATGTTAAATGCCATATTGGCAGCAAAACCAAACAGCCCGCTCTCGATGGTCAGGTTTCCGGCCTCACCACTGACGGTCACATTATTCGTCCACTTGGTGCCGAAAATCTTCTCGTGGGCATACACCAGCAGATGTAGGGCAGTGATATCCTCTGCACCGTCACCGTCAGCATCATAGCTATAGCTTTCCAGCCCAAAGCTTGCCAGCTTTACGGTGTTTTTCAGAACCTTCGTTGTTACCGGCAGGTAAACCATGGGTTTTCCCCTGTGTGTACCCGTGCCGGCTGTCAGATAGTTTCCATCGAAGCTGACGGAAATATATACCGTTTCATCGGTTGCTGCATATGTAGAAATCGGAATCAAGCTGATTACCATTACCAGCACCAGCAGCACACTTAAAATGCGTTTTTTCATTATTTGCGTTACCTCCACAAATCAGTTCTTATCCTTTGGTTGTTTCAATCCGGCAGACTCTAATGCCCTGGGCCACGGCCCAAGGTATGCCTTGATCTGGGCGCAAGAGGCACTGTCGAAGTCTTTTTTTGTGGGCATACGCCCGAGCTCAGCATATTTCTGACGCAGAAGGTCCTCCGCCCAGGCCTTCTTCTCTTCTGGTGTCACTTGCATCCCTCCCTTACTGTTTTGTAGTTTCCCCGCAAATAAAAAGAGTGTAACCTATTTGTCCTCAAGTACGGACAAACAAGGCTACACTCTCCTGTCAAAGCGTGATAAACCCAATTGGTATAGCAGGCTCTCTGACTTAAGCGATAGAGCTAACACAGCAATGGACGGTTGTTCCGGATTCTAACCGGATTACCTCACTATACCAATAAGCAATATTCAGTTGGCTTGCGGACTGTGACCGTCCAGGCAATCAGCAGGTCAAGGGGGATGAGACCTGCACAGACGGTCACAGCAAAAAAGCTGCAGCAACCCTACAAAGAGAGTCGCTGCAGCCGTTTTTCCGCAACAAAAAACCACAGGTTCCGTACTTGCAGACCCTTGTGTTTTTACCTCATTTGAGCAGTTCTCCTGACTTGCGTTTCTCCGATTCTCTATAGCCTTCTCAGGTTTCCCCAATGACCGGCTTTCGCCAAATAGAGAACCTCCACGCATACAGTGGCGGTACCGTCCGGGATTCGCACCCGGTTTTCTATTCTCCTACGGGGCTGTTACCGCGTCCGCAGGCACTCAAACGGAATATTTACTTGCGCCCACAGTATACACCTATTTATTAAGAAAGTCAACCGAAAAACCAAACATTTCCACGAAAATTTACAATTGCAATTATTTGACAGAAACCTATAACTAATATGAAGCGCATCTGGATTTTTATGATCCTGATGCGCTTTTTTTACATTGTTATTGTTGTGTTTGGCTTTACCAACTGGCTTGAACCAGCGCTACTTCTGTTTCAAAATCAATTGTGTTGAGAAGTATATTGAGGGTTTCTGCAACGGCTTCGACCTCTTCTTGGTATTCTTCGCAGTATTCATTGGTGCCGAAATAGCTATCGTCCATAGCAGGAAGGTGTCGTTTACAGATGTCAGCATCAATACAGCCATCCTCATCCGGTTTCAAGTGTAGTACGGCATCACACGCCCAATACAGACTCCATATGTCCTCGCAGTTTAACTTGAATGGCTGGTTTTGCTCCATTGTCAGTGCGGTGTGCTCCAGAAGCCAACGATATGCTGCGCCAGCATGTTCCTGCCACCCATTCACAAGGATGATGTTATCACTTTCCTCCGGACAACGAGATGTATCTGTTGCAGCTCCTGATGAATCTGTCAAAGGTACTCTGCGTTTCACACAATACTGATTCATCCATCTGCAATCGGCAGATGCAGTTTCAAGGGACAGCGTTTTCAAATCGTGAGCATGCTGTTCATAGTAGTCCTTCTTGCAGCGGTAAAAATATAAATCTAAGCCCATAAGTAATTTCCTTTCATTTGCCGGAGGTACATAACAGCCCCGGCTTGATTTTAAAGTATTTTGACGGAGTAGATCCGTCTCGTGTATAAGTTTCCTGCATTGAAAAATCTCCGGCCGATCACGTCGACCGGAGATTTCCTATATTTAGGGCTCGTTAGCGATGATGGTGTCCAAAACAGCACCCATGCGAGTAATCATCTGTGTAACCAGTGCATTACCCATGCAGAAGTAACGCATGCTATCTGGCATACCTACGGTCCAATCATCTTCGAAACCCTGCAGCCGCTCTGCTTCTACCGGAGTCAGAATGCGTAGGCGACCTGTAATCGGGTCTTCAACAGCGTGGGAGCAGCGAGATACCTGGCCTTCGCTCGTAAGCAGGGTTCGCGCAGGCTTGTCCCAGGCATCGGGGAATGCTACCGGTCCTTCTGAGTAGATGTACTCAAAACCATTTTGGGCAATGCGGGGAATTTGCTTGCCACCTTTCAGGTATTTCCAGCGTTCCATCCGGTCATCAGATATGTAGTATTTCTCGTCAACATCACCTTGAAGAATTTCACCCAAAGATATAGGCGCTTCTACTTTCTCGGCAATTGGTACTGTATAGATGTGCCCGTCATGCATATAGCCTGCATTATAGAACTTAAAAGCAAAGCTCTCGCTGATGTCTGCAAGAGTGCCCTCCAATTGGATGTCCTGGAGTTTCTTCATTGCAGTTATGGGGAATGCTTTTGCCATAAAGCCAGTTTCACCAATAATGCTCGTGGCAGATTTGGCAGCCATCGCAAGACCATAGGCGGTGTCGTTGCGATAGGCGAAAATAAAAGTGCGTCTGCGGCGTTGAGCAGCACCATACTGTGCAGCGTTGACCACACGCCACTCAACACCGTAGCCTTGTTCGGCGAAGCAAGCCAAGATAATACCGAAATCGCGGCCACGCTGCTTTGCGGGGGAATTGAGTAACCGGTCCACATTTTCCAAAATGCAAAATGCCGGTTTCTTAGCAATCAGCACCTCTCGAATGTCCCACCACAACACACCCTTCTCACCTTCAATGCCCTTGGATGCATCCAGTGTTCGGGCAACACTGTAATCCTGACAAGGAAAACCGCCTACCAGCAAAGTGTGGTCAGGGATAGTGGACTTATCCACGGTATTGATATCCTCACCGGTATGGTACTCACCGGTGAGATCTGCACAGTCCCCAAAATGACGGACATAGCAGTCATGAGCCCATTGCTTTTTGCGCCCGGGCTCCCACTGGGAAAACCAAACGGTCTCCCATCCAGATTTGAGCCGGTCCATCCCTACGCGGAAACCGCCGACTCCTGCGAACAACTCGCAAATTGTTTTTTGCATATAGCCTCCATAGTCGTTTTTCGACCTAAAATAGTTTTGGGAAATCCCAAGAAAACGGTTCAAAATTTCCGTCTTCGCAGTAAGGATGTCAGCGGACCAAAAATCGGTACACAAGGTTTTGAGACGCAAAAAATATTTTTTAGGCTCCAAAATCGTGTGTTTGTTTGGACAGAAATCCTCGCTTGCAAGCTAATTAAGTCAGTCGGCTGTCGGCTTATACACAAGCTTTTATATATAGAAAAAGCCCCAAGTGGATCATCCACTTGGGGCGTCTTACGTGCACGCGCACGCGCGTATGTACGCGTTTATTTAATTACATTAATCAAGAGAGAGCTGTAGCTTGATTGCCTTGCGTAATGCTATCAGTGATTCCTCAGAAAGGTGTCCACAGTACAAACCTCGCTCAAAAATTTCTCTGGGCAGGAGCGTAAGTTGCTCAGCTAATGCATATGTGCGCCGAGAAAAGCATTCAGCGTGAACTTCAACCTGCACAGGGAGGCGACGGTTGATATTGGAGGATGTGGGAATTGCTTGTAATACCGGCGAGTTGCGACAACAGGCATTGTTGCTGATCAGAATGTAGTAGTGACGCCCCATGCATTGTCTTGGGTTTTGCTCGTTGTAAGGAACGTCTGCCAGGATGATAGCTGCGTTGGAAATCTTAGTTGTGTTGGTGTTCATAAGTAATGTCTCCTTTTTTCTTTTTGCTCGTTAAACGAGGCTCTCAAGATAATAAAGACATTCGTGACCAACCCATAAAAAGCTTGTGTATAAAAATTTCGAGCTCAGTCATAGTTGAGGTACAGATGCACCTCGCATCGAAAAATCTTAACGAAAGGAACATTTAAATATGTACCAATTTATCTCAAGCTTTACTCAAATCAGCATTATCCGGGAGGAACTTGTCGCAGTGCAGGAAAGCATTGACCACCTCGTCCGCGAGCTCGCTGAAATATGTACCAAACCACCGTCTGAAAGGAACGCTATAGAGGATGCATACTACTTATGCATCCAGGAGCGTTACAACAAGGCGGCAGAAAGAAAGCAGAAACTTCACGAGAAGTGCATTGTGCTCTGTAACCAAACGCACCGTGAAATTGACCGCATAGAGGATAGCACAATCGCTATGGGCTTGCGCCTGCACGGGGTGCAGCAGCTCTCGTGGAAGGATACCGCAGAGCAAATGGGCGTGCCGGATATCCAGGACCGCTGCTATGACTACTTGAAAGATGAGGATGATATTTTTCTATGGTAACAAATCAATATAATGCGTGTAAGCGCATATCTGAGACATTTAATCTGATTGTTGATACACGAGAACAGCAAAACCCTCGTTACCAGCAACGGATGGAAGATTTTCAAAACCTTGGGGTTCTGCCGCAGCGACGGGCATTAAATGTCGGTGACTATTCTGCCGTGGTACGCCTTCCGAAAGGCGAAACAATTGATTATAGCGACAAACTATCCATCGAACGCAAAATGGATTTACGGGAGCTCATCACCTGCTTTGGTCCGGAACGCGACCGCTTTGAGGCAGAACTCTACCGTGCATGGAAAAAAGGCTGCAGGCTCTATGTGGCGATTGAGGGTGGGTGTTATGCCGACCTGGTTGCCGGTAATTATCCCAATAACCATGAGGTTAAAAATGTGCTTGCTACATACCACACCTTTGAAAAACGATATGGGTGCTCATTCGTATTTGTAACACCTGAAACCTTTCCTACTTTTGTATATGAGACTTTACGTCGGTACATCATGGATGACCTATACGGGAAATGCCGAGCTAAAAAGCTTACCGTAGCATAAAAATATCCCGTGCAGATCAACTGCACGGGAAAGACACAAAAAGGAACCGGTATATAAACACCGATTCCTTTTAGATGGTTTTGTTATTTCTTAAAAGAGCTTATCCAGTCTCGCCAGCTACTGTGGGCATCATGCGGGAGCATATCAAGCATTCCCAAAACGCCTTCAATAGCATTTTTTAACATATCAAACTGTGCCTGCGGCATACGCACCTTGTGACCGTTCTGTTCGTAGACGAAGGTGTTTGTTTGGAAAATATCTAATACCTCATCACGCCAAGCGAAAAGATTCAATCCTTCAACAGGGGCTTGATCGAAAGATTTTTTCCACTTTTCAAAATCATCGGGAAAGGTGCAGAACTCGTGGAGGCTGACAGAAAGCGCATCCAAAATTTTTAATAGATTCTTTTTCTTAGGCACAGCATAGCCATTCTCTCCAGGGGACAACATGTATCTATATAAGGTAGTTCTTCCTATACCAGATGCCTGTGCCAGCGCTGACCGTTCCCATCCTTTTGCTTTAATTATATGCTGTAAACGACGGCTCACTTCGCCGGCAATCTTATCCGCGTCCTCGATAAGAATAGCGAGGTTTTGCTCGTCTTGCTCCATTTGTTTGGCGAGAAGACGCTTTTGTGTTTTGATTGCATCTGCAGCTGCTTGCGCTTGCTGCACTGTCTGCATAGCCTCAATATACTCCCTATCAGACGATAGGAGGTTCTCCTCGTTCTCAAAATCAGTAACACCATTATGATTTGTGTATTCCAAAACAATCACCTCCATGTTTTCTATATCATAACATATTTGAAACGCGATTGCAATACTTTTGTTTCAATAAAATAACAAAAATACTGTAATATTCTATATTGAATAAAGTAGTACCCGTAAATCGGAGTTTGTTATGAAACAAAAACGGGTGTAGTATCGCCTGGTTTGGAACATACAGAACGAGATGACGTTCTATTATGGAACACAAAAAGTTTCAAAAATAAAAAATAAATCAAAAATACCCCTTGACATGTTTCGGTTCATGTGATATCGTATAAGTGTTCCAATGAAACACGAAACCAAAAACGGCCGCAAAGTTACTGGAATTTACCACTACATATTAAATAGAGATGCACATTGGATGAATATTGCAAACCGCAAAGAACAGGGCTTGCACAACTTAGATCCACCGGTGCTCACTCAACTGCTTCTAAATGAGAAGCCACCAACCTTGCATCAAAGGCAAATCTGTTGAAACGATATGCATGAATCTCTCAGAATTAAGTAGTGCCTCTCAGAAATGAGAAGCCGGCACGGCACTACAAGAGGACGACAGAGTACATACAACATCGCACATACCAACACCCGTGCTTTTGAAATATATATTCTACATAGGAGGTTCGTAATGAAAACGAACACCAATCACTACTCTTTTGAGGAGCTGTACGATACAGCTGAAACCGCTGTCATGAACTTCACAATTCTCGCAGAAAATCTGCCCGAACTGTACAAGGACATCATGACATGCACCACAGGGCTCCAGGTCGTCGCATCTGACACTGGACGCATCAAATCCATCAAGCTGGAACACCGAGATGTAGGTGAAGGCCAGCGCATCGTATTCGACTGCGGAAAGCAGGGACATACGATTAAAATCTTCAACAACAGCGTTGAAGTGTTTTCGCAGGAACTCGACAAGAAGCTGGTTCAGGCACTGCATACCCTTGCTTGCCTGGAAACCTTCTTCAAGTGGGAGCACAACATCCCCGTGGAAACGGAAGCGCACTAATTCTCCTTGGCAACGGGCTGGAGCTACTCCAGCCCACTACCCGCAAAAACCAACAAGAGCAGAGCGGATCACTGTTAATCCGCTCCGCTCTCCCTTAAGGGCACCAAAAATTTACATAAAGACCAGCGAAGTCCCTGCTGGCAGAATCGAGACCAATATGTCTAACAATAATATTAATACCCCCGCAACTTCTCAGACCCCCGCTCTGGCTCAGGATTGGGCCCTCATTCCTACCTACGATACGATTGAGTATGGTGAAATGTACGAAACTCCCACCGGCCACTACGTCGAAGTCAAGACCACGCAGTATCCCAGTTACACCAATCTTACGATTAAGGTGTCTAATGAAGAGGGTTCTGTAATCGCCTGTACGGCACACTTTGGAGGCGTTGACCAAGAAGAATGCTACGAGGCTTTCTACAAGGGTTACATGGAAAGCTCTTCTTTGCAGCGCATCTGCGAGCACTTTGATGAGCTGTGCACTCCGTATGATGACGATGAGGAATAAGGAGGGCGCCGGTATGACTATACAGCCTATCCCATCATTCAACCACTGGGCGCTGATAGAACGTGACAGCACTCAGGAAAGTATCGAGACCTACACTACCTCAACCGGCCATATCGTGATTCTGCGAGAGGTCCACCACGAAATGTGCAGTCATGTGCGTGTTTGGGTAACAGACAGAACAGCATTTGTTGATGCATGCAACGTGCATTTCGATGGGTTTAATCATGAGGCGGTAGCTTCATCCTTTGCCCGATATTACTTGCATGACATTGACTTGGAATGTGTCTGCAGGTGTTTCGACGAAATATGCATCAAGTTTAGTGCAACTGATGATGACTTGAGCGACGAACTCGAATGAGAACTTCTGCTTGAATTATATAGCGACTGGGGCGTGAGCCTCAGCCCACCACGAAGGGCAAACCATATTTTACAAGTCCGACAAAGTCCCTGTCGGCAACGAAAGGGCATCAAGTATGTCTAATTCTTACGAATCTATCCCCGCTGCCCAGGCAGCTCCCTCTCCAAATCGCTTCTGCTTAGTAGGCTTAGGGCAACAAGCATTTGCTCCGTCCATTGAGGCTAATCCATCTCTGTGGACAGAAATCCCGTATATCGATGAACGCGAGACAAACCCTCGCAAAGATATCGAAAACGCTACGCTTCCTATTACCGGAAACGAGTGTCTGATTATCCATGGTTCAAGCCTGCCTGACATTCTTCTTTTTGCAAACTTGACACAGATGTTGCGTTGTCTTGCACCGCTTCGTGTGTTCCGCAAAAATGATAGCTATTTTTATTTGCTAATCACCGAATTGGATAATGATACCATTCAGTGTGTAGCGGAATGCGCTAAGGAGCATGTTATGAAAATGCTGGGGACCAATGCTCCCGAAGCGTAATTATTACATATGTTAGTCGAAATGGTGGCAAGCCAATTGCCACCATGATCGACACAGTTTCAATAATCGATTATGGAGGTATTATGAAAAATTTTCTATTCCAGAAAACTGCAGAAGCAGCATTCTGCCTGATGGAGGTGCGCTATGAGTTCCAGAAGGTCTGAATCCTATATTGCTGCTGTTGATACGAATGGTAGAGCGCATTTCGTAGGTTATACCTACGACTACAGCGGTGGGCACTACCACAGCATTACTCAGTTAGGCGGGCATCTATATGAAATAGAATCTGATGGTGACGAGTACAATACCATAAAAGGTGAGCGATTGCCTCGCCTTTGGATTACAGATTTATCCTCATTTTTTACAGCGAAACCCACAATAAACATGAGCAAAGCTATAGCATTAGCCGAATTGACAGACTGTTCAATAACACAACTCTTTTTGGTTCATGATGACGGTGAATATATTGGCTGCTATAGTGTTTCTGCTACAGGAGAACAGAATGTTGGATTTGATACTGAAGATGTTCCAAAGGAAATCTTTGGTGAATCAATAGAGGACATTTTTAACGACATTCTTGTAAAAGGTATCGATGGCTATGCCGAATACCTTAACAGCGTTAGACAGAAGTAACTCATTGCAATTACGGGGGCGAACTTCGCCCCCACGCAAATCAGTTTCCCAAAACTACGGAGGAATTATGAAGAAAAAAGTATACTTGCGTCCGGCACATAACGGGAGATACGTTCCGCAAATTGCTTATCGTAAGCCAAGCGAAGACGCTGTCCTATTAACACCAATCGGCGAGTATCCTACGACCATTACAGGCATATGCTTCGATGCCTATGGCAACGGGCACTTATTCGAACGCGAGGTGTCTTGCGAAGTGGAGTTGCTGTATCAATTATTTAGTTGCGGAGATTGTCAATGTCCCATTACAAAGCTTTGGTCTTTGGATATCGACAAAGAGTACAGCGATGAAATGGATGACTTGTTTGACCGTGCATATCAAGGCAGAGGACTCGAAATTCGAGGTGAGCCTGTCACTTTGGAAGAACTTCAGTTGCTATCAATGTGCGAAGACGATTCTCCATTTCCGGAATCGGACACTAATACATAAGTAAGGTCAGTGCCAATGACTTTCAACATAAAATTACCAGGCATCTACATCGGATAGCCTGCGAGAAAGGAGACAGTATGAGTAGATATTACAGACAGCAGATGCACCTCGAAGAAATGCGGGAAACCCTGGCTGACCTGGAAGCTGCAGAAGATTCCTTCCGTGATGTCCCCGTTGAAATTGGTTCCCGAGCTGCCGCAGGATACGCAGTTATCACCGAAGCAATGGGCTACTTCTATGATGCCATTGACTGTGCTGAGGCAGAATACCGGTGAGCACCCCAATGTGCCCTATGCAGGATTGCGTGGGGCACACTACATCCCGTGGTAATTCGTAACTTAAGTGTTAAAACAGCGCGAATTTGCTTGAGTTACGGCAAAGTCCATGTTATACTATATACGATGAGCGCTGTATATCAGCAAACACTCCCTCGCATCCCATTTTGAACAATTTTGCGCAGCCTCATCGATTTTTCGGTGAGGCTGCCTTTTTTATGCTGTTACGCCGGAAAAATTATCCCCCTATGCGCCTGGATCTCGATTTTTTGTCTTGCATAATACAACTGTGCATAGTGAATTACGCCATTTATTGTCGGTGAAATTACCGTCATTCGGTGTACTTTTCGCTGATTTACGCAGAAAATAACCCCAAACTTATGTTGGATCATACTTATGTCTGAACCTACTTAAGCTTGGAGTCACACACGACTT